>JAYVKA010000407.1:0-2621 GCA_043768885.1 Planctomycetota bacterium | reverse complement strand
TGGACCAGCCCGAATCGTTGTCGCTGTTTCGTGTTCGAGGTAGCGAGTTTGAAGAACAAGTGTCAGGTCGGGTCAAAGTCCAGGATGGGTCGCTGTTTGTTGAAGGACTGGAGGCGGGAGACTATTTGCTTCGCCTGGGAAGTTTTCAACAGCCGATTCGAATCTGGTGCGTGGCGGGTGAGATTGCCGGGGATCAAGTCGTGAACCGGACCGTGTCGGCCCCGCTGCTTGCAACCGCAATGCCGGCGGTCAACCAGGTTAATGACGCAGGTGAGACCGTTCGGATTCACATTGCCGGTGCTTCGGGAACGACTCGCGTTCACGTATTGGCGACGAGGTATGTTCCCAGGTTTTCGGCAGGTGCGGATTTGGGATCGATTCGCGACACGGCGCCCGTTCGACGTGTTCATTCGTGGGACAGCAACCGGTTTGTATCGTCGAGAAATCTGGGCGATGAATATTTGTACATTCTGAATCGGAAAACGATGCCGCGATTGCCGGGCAACATGCTCGAACGGCCGACTTTGTTATTGGCTCCGTGGTCGTTGGGGCCGACCGAGAATCTGTCGGAGCAATTGGCCAGAGATGACCAATTGGGTGGCGGCGAGGCGTTTGGTAGTGCAGGTAATGCCGAGGGCGGAAAGCGCGAGCTGGATTCAAATGGGCAAGCTGACGATTTTTCCAATCTGGATTTTCTCGAATCGGGAACCGTGCTGATGGAAAACCTGCGTCCAGACGCGGAGGGAAACCTCGTCATCAACCGGGAAAAACTGGGGGACCGCCAGCATTTGACGATCGTTACGGCGGACCTGTTTTCGACTTCGCAGCGAACCCACAGCCTGGCCGTTGCCGCATTGAAAACGAAAGACCAGCGCTTGTCGACTTCGTTGGCGGTTGACCAGCATTTGTCGCTGGAAAAACGAAGTGAACTGGTTGCGGGGGGGAAGGTCTTTCGGGTCGAAGACATTCTTACCGGCCGCTTCGAAGCAATCGATGATCTGGGCGATGTCTGGCGATTGATGACAGCGGTTTGCGATGATCAACTGCTGGACGAGTTCGGGTTTATCGCCCGTTGGAGCCAGTTACCGAATGACGAACAGGAGAAACTGTACGCGAAACACAGTTGTCACGAGTTGAACTACTACCTGTTTCGCAAGGACCGGGAGTTGTTTGACCGGGTGGTTACTCCGTTGATCGCGAACCGCCATTCGCCATCGTTTATGGACCAGTTTCTCTTGGGTCATGATCTGCAATCGTGGACCCGTCCATGGCGATTTTCGCAACTGAATTCATTCGAGAGAATTTTGCTCGCACAAAAACATCCGGAAGTGAGACCAGGGGTATTGCGGTCGATCGACGAGCAATGGCAACTGCTTGGTCCCGATGTGTTGGTGCGAGATTCGCTGTTTGAAGCGGTGATCATGGGCGGGCTTCTTGAGGAAGACAGTACTCGACAGGGATTAGCCACAAGATCCCTGGAATTGGGTCTGGCAAGAAACGCTGATCCGTCCAACCGGCCTGCAAGCCCGACACCGCAACTTGCCGCTTCCGGAGAAATCGATTTGCCCGCGACGCCTTCTGGGGGCGGTGGAGGAGGCGGGCGGGCCCGGCGCGAGTCGAGAAGCAAATCACCGGCTCCCGAAATCGTTGGGGATTTCGCTTTCGCACAACCATCGAAGGCGGATGCCTCGGTGCTTTTGAGCGAGTTGGAATATGAGGACCTTAATGGTGCCAGAGATTCGAAATGGATTGATGTTGGTCTGGATGGCGAAGCTGCCTTGGGAACCATGTTCCGAAAGAACGGATTTGCCGACCGGGCTGGTTTTCAATTCGGCGAAGATGGTCGCCCGGAGCGTTCCAGTTTTTATCAGGCGATCAAGCCGACAGAGCGGTTGGTGGAATCCAACTATTGGCGGATTCCACAGACTGTTTCCACTGCCGGACGAATCAGCATGAACCGGTTTTGGCGGGATTATGCTGCCCACAATGGCGAGCAGGGGTTCCTCAGTCCGGAGTTTGCACAATGCCATCGAAACCTGAGCGATGCAATACTTGCGATGGCGGTTTTGGATTTGCCGGAGCTGGCGAAGGAGCCCAGGGTAGAATTCGCCGAACGGGAAATGAACTGGACACCTGACCAACAGTCGATTGTCTATCACCAGCAATTGAATCCGTTGCCGGTTGACCAGGGCCCAACGCGAGTCATGGCAAGCGAAAACTTCTTTGACGCCGCCGACCGGTATCAATACATCGACAACCGCCAGGCCGACAAATTTGTTTCCGGCAAGTTTTACACTCATCGGCTGTACGGATCGATGGCCGTTGTGACGAACCCAACCAGCACACCTCAATCGGTCAACCTGTTGGTTCAGATTCCGCAAGGAGCGATTGCGGTCAGTGGTTCACGGGAAACACGAACCGTGCAGATGGAACTTCCGGCATTTGGGTCGGCTAGCCACGAGTACTGGTTCTATTTCCCTGAGGCCGGAACGATGGAGCACTATCCGGCTCATGTTTCGGATGGCGAGCAGATTCTGGCGTGGGCCAATGCCATGCAATTGGAAGTGACTGATGAACAGGCTTCAGTCGATACTGACGCCTGGGATTTTGTTTCCCAAAAC
>JAYVKA010000406.1:0-2609 GCA_043768885.1 Planctomycetota bacterium | reverse complement strand
GAGGTAGGAGCTGGCGGAAGTTATTCCTGGCGCTAGAAACATTACCGACACGAGAGACCGTCGGTCGGTTTTTTTTCGGACGAGTCATGGCAGGCTGTGCAAATCGGTTCGACGCCTGTATTCGAAAACCAGAGATTATAGGCCCCGGTATGACATTGGCTGCACTCCAGCGGTTCCAAGCGACGATTCGATCCGTTCCAATACAAACGAAAAATTCGTTTCGCCGATTTTCGTTGAACTTCCAGTTCAATTACGGCTGAGGGGATGCGGAATTCCGCTACGGCAATCGGACACAGGTCACCCGAGATGGCGAATCGCTCGTCAAGTTCGCTCAGTTTGCGTTGCAATTCCAATTTGACGATCCGTTGCCGATCCTCAAGTTCCGTGGCTGTTGGGGTCTGTTTTGTACGTCGATTGGATTGGGTCGATTCGCGTAGCATGGCGTTGTAATAATCCCGCAGTCGACGACGATCCGCCAGCCAGCGTTGATCCATGCGCGCCAAAAAACTGGCGGCCTGTTTGACCGTTTGGGCCTCGACTGAACGGGCTGCCGCAGCCACGGAGAGTTCGCTGCGGATGGGTTCTGGACGACAGTCGGCAAACGGCAAGGAATCGACCGCATTCCCCAGTTCAACCGCCAAACCCGAATGCACATTGATCGTGGTGGCCAACACCGATTCCCAGGCATCGTCCGTCCGCAGTGTGACGTGAAACCACCATGAGTGATAGGCCACCGGCATGATGTTGACTTGGATAACGCGCGCCCGAGCATTTTGCCAACCGAAACAGCTATCGACCGATTGTTGAAAATCTGATTTTCGAACGGGCAGATCAGGGATGGTAAACAGTCCGGCCGCCGGAACAAATTGTTTCAAGGCACGACCGGTGTTTTCCAGGAAATTGCCGCCGATCGTCAACGCCAAACCACCGGTATCCAGACTCGGCGACAAGGCGAAAATTTCAGACGACTGGCCGAGGCTGGCGGCTACTTCGGCCGGAACAAATCCCATTCCTTGATTACTGTCCGGATTCCATTCCACTATACCACCAGCATTTTCAATCAACTCGACTGCAAAATGCTGCATGCGTTGCATCAATAGAGTATCACCGCTCATTCAAAATCTTCTCCGAACAAGGCCGTATCGAGATTTTTGGCCGCCAGATATTTGGCCTGTGCCTCCAGCAACGAATCACCCAGAGCTTGAAAACGGTCGTCCAACTGTTGATCATCGGCAGCTTCCAGCCACATTCTCAACACCAGCGACTCGAATTCCTCCCCTTCATCGAGGTTGCCCAGAATGGAACCGACTTCGCCGACGACCAATTCAAACATTCGAATCTTGTCATTCAGCAAGGTGAGAATTCGGGATTCCACCGATCCGGCCGTACACAAATTGAACACATAAACGTCATGGGTCTGGCCATAGCGGTGGATCCGACCAATCCGCTGTTCAATCTTCATCGGGTTCCAGGGCAAATCGTAGTTGATCAACGTGTCGGCAAACTGCAGGTTGCGACCTTCTCCCCCGCTTTCCGTGCACAACATCAAATTCACCGACGTGCGCAATCGTTCGACCGCCTCATCTTTTTCCTCCGCCGACTGTTCGCCGGAGAAAACGCTATGGCCAATGTGGACTTCAGTTAGAAGTTTCTCCAAACGATGTAACGTCCGCAAGGACTGTACAAACACCAGTACTTTATGTCCCTGACTCTGAGTCAATAATTCCAGCAACCGTTCGTCTTTGGCCGAGCGTTGAATCGACAGCGCGAGTGTGGTTAGATTCTGCATTTCGGTTTGCATCGAGGGAGCGGACTCGCGGGAATTCTGCAGCGAGTCGGCCAGAGTCGAAGGATGGCTTCCCAAGGCGTTCAGAAACGCCCTCAAACGCAGGCGGGAGAAACCACCTCGCGCGGCACCCGATACCGGGTTTGATTCAGCGGCTTCGGCGGCCTCGGTGATATCCGTCGATTCGACAATTGACGGATCCAAGGATTCAGTAAATGCGCGCGTCACATTCGGCGCCGTGGACGCAGTCAGCGCAGCGGGCGCAGTCAGCGCAGCGGGCGCAGTCAGGCGTCGCAGGAATTCGTTGAATGCGCGATGCAATTCCAGTTCCGCCCCGGTCGGATGGGCCATGATTGTTTGAGCATAGCGGGGTGGGAGTGCGATCTGAACCAAACTACGCGTATTGCGAATCATCACCTCTCCCAACAGGCTCCGCAATTTTTCTCGATTCCGCGGATCGCGAGGGTTGCCCCGCGTCACATATTTTCGTTTGAAGTCGGCCTCCGTTTTCAAATGGCCGGGTTCCAACAACGTCAGCAAGCTGTACAGCTCCGTCAAATTGTTCTGGACCGGCGTGGCGGTCAACAGAAACATATGTCGGCGTTGTAGTGAATTGATCAATTGCCAAATTTTCGTGGCCCGATTTTTACAATGATGGGCTTCGTCAACGATTACCAAATCCCAACGCGCCTGGGCAATCGCGCCGGCTCGTTTTCCGGATTTGGCCAACGAAGTCGCGACCAAAATTCGGTCGTGGTCCTGCCAATATTCAGTCTTTTCGCTTTTCACGCCTGGCGGAGGAACGTCGAATTCCAAATGGAAT
>JAYVKA010000405.1:0-5008 GCA_043768885.1 Planctomycetota bacterium | reverse complement strand
TTTCCATTTGTGTTCCGGGCATCAGGAAAAGCCAATTACGTTCCCGAGGTCTATCTGGCTGGCGCATTTGCGATGGATACGGTTACACCCACGACATTTTCATCCTTGAACACCAGGATGCTGGGCCGAAACGCCATGGTACAGCGCAGTGCACAACCAAGTTTGTTCCGGGCACCAAATCCGGCGGTTCCTGATCTTGCTGTTCGGCCAATGTTTGAATTCGCCGGCAACCCTGGTCCACAGACTGACCCGGCGCGGAATGCTTATTTCCGACATGACATGCGGCAACGATTGGGCAATACGGTGACCGACAAATCGAGTGTATTCTCGATCTGGATTACTGTCGGCTTCTTTGAACTGAATGACAATGGATCGATCAGTTCGATCGAAGGTGCTCCCCGTCAACGAGGTTTTTACATGATCGACCGGTCGATTCCGGTCGCATTTGAACCAGGCAAAAACCACAATCTGGATCGTTTGATTCTGACCAGCTCGATCATCGAGTAGGTCAGCGCGATTGCAAATCAAATTCGACAAGGGTCTGCGGTTTTGCCGGCCCTTTTTTCATTCGGTCGCCAACCGAAATCCGAGTTCAGTTGTTTTCGGAACCGGAAATTGGCAGTTGATTCCCCTCGAATGATTGACCATGAACGCAGCCAGGTTGGAGGAAAACAAACTGCGGAGACCAACCCAGGAGGTCGTCATCCTGGGATTCAAATCAACAATCCTGTCTTCACTGGCTCCCGTCTCAGAGAGGATCAAGTCCATTCCAAGGACACCGGTAAATGTCGGAAGCGAAATCAATGCCCGTTCGCACAAGGCAACGGCCCGATCAGCAAGTGATTCGCCGATCGGATAATCGAAGCCGATCCATGGTCCAGGCCAATTGGCTTCGGAGTCGAAGTTTTGAATCAGATCACGTGGCGATGCTCCATCAAAGATCTGAAATGTCGGAGGGAAAAAGAAGTTTCCCCTGGGTCCGCCGATTACCGACAGGCTGACAGCCGATCCCGTCAGAAATCTTTCCACGCGCCAGGTCGATAGTTGGTCGCCAACGAAATGTGGAATCGCGTTGGGGCCTTTCAGGACCTGAATTCTATCGCTCCCGGCACCGTCGTCTGGTTTGAGAACAACCGGGTGAGCCGCCTGGATTTCGAAAGGCTTTTGAACGCCATGCGACTCCAGCCATCGCACGGTTTTCTGTTTGCTGCAGCCGATCCTGACAATTTCACCGGAAGGCGAAATGATTCGGTCACTGAATTCGGCAATCCAGTCGAGTGCCATAACCAGTCGGCCTGCGCATTCCGGAGCAATTACGATGATCGCGCCGCAACGCCTGGCAAGACCACGGAGAAGATCGGGAAGCCGCTCGAAATCACGGATTGACTGGGGCAAGACTCCAACTTCGGCCAGTGATTCGACTGGAATTCGAAAGTCGATTGGCAGGTGAACGGTGTGGCCCGCCTGGGCGAGGTCCGTCGAAATTGTGCTGGCCATCGCCACCCCTTCCCGCACAATCGATCGGTCCAGGTCGGGAGTTGCAACGTCCTGCATTAGCCCGCCTCCGACAAACCATTCGAAGACCAGTATTTCCATCAGCGAAAACTTTTCTGTTTATGGCCTTTCCAGGTCACCCGCCGGGAGTGTCCGCCGGAGAATCAGCAGCTACAATTGTGACTGATTGCAGTGGTTGTTTACAGCAACCTGCCAGGGGTTTGTTTTTGCCCAAGGCGACGCAAACATTTTGGCGTGAGTTGAATTGGCCTGTATTATCTGGCGACCGGTTCCAGTCACCCAGTTTTCAATTGACCAAATGCCTGTCGTTTCCAGCAGAGGTTCCCAGTGAGCACATTAATCCGCCGCGAAAAAGAAGGTGTCGAAGTGGCCTATTTTCAGGACACCCGCATCATTGATGAATCGCGTATCGAAACACTTGGCAAAGAGCTGGGTGATTTGGTCGCGAATCCGGCCAGCAAAAAGATTGTCCTCAATTTCCAAAACGTGGGCTTCATGTCATCGGCGATGCTGGGCAAGCTGATTTTGTTTGGAAAGAAGTGCAAAGAAGCCAAGCTCGATTTGCGATTGTGCGGAATCAATGCGAACATCGACAAGGTTTTCAAGCTTATGAAACTGGAAAAGGTGTTTTCGATTGACAAGGACGAATTGGCGTCGATCGAGAAGCTCAACAAAAAAGGCTGGTTTGGTTAACAGTCGGCTGAGCCCCGGAGCGACTATCAGGATGATTATTTTGTTAGCATTTCCGGGGGCACCAGGAAAGTTTTTGCCATGCCGGATTCGGAATGGGTGAATGTCCGGTCTCCGGCCAAGCTAAATTTTTTTCTGGAAATCATTGGTCGACGGGCTGACGGCTATCACGATTTGGAAACCGTGATGGCTTGTATCTCATTATCAGACCGGATAGCATTTCGGTCGGTGCCTGGAGAAATCACTGGCGAGACGGTGGCCTGTCGTGGAGTGGTCGCCGAATTGCCGGCTTGGGAAAACAACCTGGTTTTTCGGGCTCTTGAACGTTTACGGCGAGAATCCGGAACAACTGCGGGAATGCAGGTCCGGCTGGAAAAGCAGATTCCATCAAAAGCAGGTTTGGGTGGCGGCAGCAGCAATGCGGCGGCGGCCCTGTTGGCTGCGAACCGAATTTGGAATCTGAATTGGCCTGTCGGGCAGCTAATGGAAATGGCGTCAGAGCTTGGCAGCGACGTACCGTTTTTTCTTTCGCAGGGTCTGGCGATTTGTCGTGGCCGGGGTGAGATTGTCGAACCCCTTCAGGGGCCAGTCGGAGTTCCAGTCGTGGTTGCCCAGCCGCCCGAGGGAATTGCTACGGTCGATGTTTTCGGCGCATTGCAAATTCCCGGTCAGTACGTCTCCAATGTCAGGGCGGTTGATGCTTGCAAAAGCGGTTCACCTGCGCTGATTGCCGATGCATTGTTCAACAGGTTGGAAGAACCGGCGGCCGAAATAAGCCAATGGCCGTCCAGACTGCGACGGGAGTTTGACAAAGTGCCTTGTCTTGGACACCAAATGTCCGGGAGTGGATCTTGTTATTTTGGCGTATTCGCCAGTCATCTGGCGGCGGCGACCAGTGCCAGAGTACTTCGCCAAAGAATTCCCGAAGCAATAATTCACGAATACCGGACTACGTGTGGAATTGCAATCTGCTACAAAGAACGATGAAAAATTCGAAACGTTGATGGAGTCGATTTCTCGCCGGAAATTGGAGTAACGGTGATGGAGATTACGGAAGTTCGCATCAAGCTAATGGACTCGGCCGAAGACCGTTTGCGCGGATTCTGCAGCGTAACATTCGATAATTGCTTTGTGATCCGTGATCTAAAAATAATAGACGGCAATACGGGCTTGTTCATTGCCATGCCCAGCCGCAAACTCACATCGCATTGCCAGCGATGTCGAATGAAAAATCACATGCGGTCCAAGTTCTGCAACAATTGCGGAACACGCTTGCCCCAAAACAGGCATGATTCCGGGCCTGAAGGACGAGGCAAGCTGTATGCAGATGTTGCTCATCCCATCAATGCCGAATGCCGGGAACACATCCAAAGCCGAATCGCCGAAGAGTACCAGGTCGAACTGGAACGGTCCAAACAACCAGGATATCGCTCGCGTTACGACGACGACTACGAATCATCGGGATCGTCGCCACTTGTTGGTGGCCATCCGGACGATTCTACCAGGATCGATGCCCCCCGGCCCGGATCGCCCGTTGCTCCTCACCAACAGCAAATCCAGAAGCAGTCTTCAAACGAGTCTGGTTCCCGAAAATCAGGCGATCACTAAGGGCCCCCGAGCGGTTTGCACGCAGTCCAAATTACCCGAACAGATCGATCAGGTTGTTCAAATTGTGGATATTTCGAGGTTGGAGCATGTGAATTCCCCGGCCGGAATTATCGGTATTCCTGAGGTATTTGCTGGCCGGTTTTCCCGAAAATCCGGGTTGAGCCAGTCCCAAACAGGCGTGTCGACCGTCGTTTGCCAATGGGCTTTTCTGGTTCACCGTATCGGTCGATCATTTTTCTGAAGGTACTTGGGTCAGCGTTGACCCTGTTTTTGAAGTCCAACTATACTGGACTGCTGAATAACGGGTGGTTTCTACCGGTTACGTTCACTTTTTCGGACTCGAAATCCAAATGGGTCCTGGGCTCAATTACTGAATGCAATTCATGTCAATTCGATTTGAAAAACTGATTTGTCTGGCAGCGATCTTCCATTTCGCGGCGTTCGCTTCGATGTCATTTGGCCAGGATTTTCTCAGGGAACCCCGTCCATTGGCACCGGGCGTTCTGAAAGTTGTTCCCGCCGAATTGGATGTGAGAGACACTTATACGTTGCCCATGGAGCTGCCTGACCTGGCTGCCGAAAATTATTTGGGCAATTTCGTTTCGGCATCCCAGACGCTGTTTGGCCAAACCCAGAACGTAATTCTTTTTCGCGACGCATGGCAAATTGAATTCGCCACCACCGGACTTCGCCAGGTCAAACTGCGATTCGCGCGACCGGACGGATCCACTTTGGATCGGCATTACTGGTACATGGTTTATCGAATTCGGGACATGGGAAAGAGCCTTTCGTACAAGGATGTCGCCGCTGAAGGTGCCATCGAATACATCAAAAAAGAGCTGGAAATCGACCTTGCAAAGACTGACCGCTCGATTGGTCCACAGAAATTTCTTTCGCGATTTACGCTGGAAGGATGGGCCCAAAACCTCGAAGGCGTTCATGAATTGAAAACCTGGAACGACATTTATTCGCCGGAAGTTACCAAACAGATTCAGCGGCTGGAAGATCCGAATGTAAAACTCTACAACCAGCAGGAAATGTCCGAGCTCAAAATTCCGCTGTCCGAAAACGAGGCCTCTCCGGGAATATGGAGCGTCGCAATTTGGGAAGACGTCGACCCGTCCATTAATTTCGTTTCCGTATTCGTCAACGGGCTGACCAACGCCTGGAGAATCGACCCCGACAGCCGCGACGC
>JAYVKA010000404.1:0-3041 GCA_043768885.1 Planctomycetota bacterium | reverse complement strand
CAGCTCAACGATCCAGGGCCAGATCAGGAAGCAGGCAAGGCGGACAGTTAGCCGGTTTTTTGGAGCTGTTTCCGGCTATTCTTCTTTCAGCAACTGGTTCACGAGGTCGGCAACCTGCTTGTCGCCCGTTGCACCTTGCCAGTTCAATTCGCCTTGCCACCAGTAGCGGATGTATCCTTTTTTGTCGATTACATAAACCGTTGGCCACATCGTATTGGACCAGGCAGCCCAGTTTTTGGATTGCAGATCCAGCAGAACGGGGTATTGGATATTTTCCCCTTCGGCTGCCTTGCAAATTTGAGAGGCATCACGTTCCGCAGATGTCTCCGGAGTCTGGATTCCGACAATCACCACATCATGGTTGGCAAATTTTTTGCCCCAGTCATTGTAGCGTGGCAAGTTTCTTTGGCAGTTGATGCACTGAAACGCATAAAAATGTACCAGAACCACTTTGCCCCTCATCTCCTCCAGGGTTCCGGGTGCTGTGCCAAACCAGCCATCGGTAACGATCAACTCTGGTGCCATCGGGAAAATTCTGGAGAGTGCGGTCAAGTCCATCGTCTCGCCAGTAATGTTTGACAGTTCCCGTTTTTGGCTGTCAGTCAGCAAGCGGACCGTTTCCGTTATCTCGTTTTGCTTGGCCTTGTTCATTTTCGTCGCCCCATCCGGATCGGGCGTGCCTTTAGTCTCGGCAGCACTCAAGTCCCGGGCCAGCTGGTCGGTCACTTCAGCAACTTGAATAAACTCAGCCATTTGCTGGGCGTCGACTTTCAGAAACTGGGCCACGTCCGAACGCCGAATTAGCCGCGACGCCTGGGCCTGCAATTCAAGCTGCTGAAGCCGCTTGAATTTTTCCGCCGGCAGCATGACCTCCAGTTCATCCAGCAATCGGGTTTCGAGCGCACTGACTTCCCCACGTTTTTCGGCTTCAGGCAAATTTCGGGAACGCAGCCAGGGGCCGTCGATTTCGGAGAAAACACGTTCCAGCCTCTGAATACCCGCATCGTCCAGGCCCAGCCCGGTTTGCACTTCTACCGAATGAATTAACGGAAGCAACACCTGAGGCACGGCAGTTTCGAGCGGATCGACCACATCCCATCGTTCCGGCGGAAGGTTATTGCCAATCGCATCTCGCGTCGCGTTCTCGAGGGCATTCCGTTGCAATCCAAAGGCATCCACCGTCAGCAAAACGAATGACAACAAAAGTAGTGCCGAAACAATTGTGGGCTGTCCGATCGGGTTGGTGGCAAAAAGGTGCAGCTTACGAATGGTGGGCGTTTTGTCAGCCTGGGGACAGGCTGAGCTCCCTGCACATAGCTTCGGCTGTCCCCAGCCGAAGTTCGCGGGAATTCGCCCACCGGAAAAACCTGTTTCCAAAGCTGTGTTCATTGTTCTGAATCCTGAATTGCCCCTGCTTGTCATCTTGCTTATTGCCATTCTCGCCAACAAATTCAGTATGCAGGCCAAAAATTCGCTGGCTAAAATGGCCCGAAAGATCGCGCGACGGTTAACTCATTAGACGTCCAAAAAATCGGCTCGTTACGGCTTGCTCATCAAAAATTGTCAAACTTTTGCGGTGCAGGTTTTTCTCCGACTTTTTTGGAATTCGCAGAATCCCTGTCTAACAACCGGATTTCGACTTTGCGAAACTCGATCGGATGACTTTCGGACTGCAAGGAAATCCAGCCGGAATCGAGTTGAAGCTGGCCATTGATGATTAGCGGTTTCGCGTCCGTGTCTTTGGGATCCAGTTGCGGATTTTGATATTCCATCACCAAATTGTCATTGACAAAGTGCCGGATCACATCGTTGCCATGAACTTCCATCACGGCCACCACCCATTCATCTCCATGAATCGTTGGTGAGGCCGAATTCTTGCAATGCGGTGTGTGCAGTTTGCCGTCCATGACGACGTGCGTGCCGGGAGTGCAAAGATTCAAAGTCGGACGTTCGTCCTTGCCGTTGCCGCCCAGGAATTGGGCTTCGATCGAGACCGGGAAATTCTGGTCGCGCCCCATCGACTCCGGAGCTTGCCCGTGCAACATCGCGCCACTGTTTCGCCAGGCCCAACCGGGACCGCCAGCTACCTGTTCACCGACGAAACGGTATTCGACCCGCAGAGCGAAGTGCGAAAACTTTTGCTGGTAAAAAAGGTGCCCGTATTTGTCGTCGAAACGATCGTATCCGTCATACGAAACTTTCAAAACGCCGTCTTCGACGCGAAACGTGTTCGCAAAGTTCTCGCCCAAATCGTAGCCCCGAATTTTTGGTGTCCAGCCCGTCAGATCGACTCCGTTGAAAAGCGGGATCCATCCGTCTTCGTTGGCTTTTGGAAGCTCAAATTCCTGTTTGCCGTCCTCATCCTGTTTTGCTTCGGCCGCCTGGACGCCATCAACTTTTTCCTCCTGAGCCAAAATCACCATCGACGGTATTACCAGGCTCAACAGTGCTATTCCAGCGACCAGTCTAAATATTTTCATTGCAGTCCTACTCTCTTCCAAAAAGTCCTGTCGCTGGTGCTGTTCCGGTTTGAAGACGCCTAAATCAGGCTCATGCTTTGGGGATCGACTCCGATCCCGCCAGTAAGTTCCGAAAGCTGCTGGATGACCAACAACAATCCTCCCGGATCAATGTCGTCACCGCTGTCCAGCCGACCGAAGTGCAAAATATCAAATCGTCCATCGCATTTTTTGAGTAACTCAAGTCTTGCCAGATCGTCGCCGACCAGGGTAATCAGCTTGAACTCCTTCATCAAATCGCCGACCTGCTGGCGAACTTCATCACCCGAAACCAGGGCTACATCCATTCCGGAATTGTCGTCGGGGCATTCGATCGCGATCGATTTCAGCAACGGGCCTTCGACACGGATGGAAGAGATATTGAATCCTTCCCGCAAACTTTCCAGCGACGCCCGAACGACTTCCGCATCGGGCCGTTTGGCGAGCGGAAAAAACACAAAAAAGGTGTCCCGATATTGATAGGCAATATTGTCGAACAGACTCAATGGACCACTCCTGGTAGGGCAATACGATCAAACAAGT
>JAYVKA010000403.1:0-23545 GCA_043768885.1 Planctomycetota bacterium | reverse complement strand
GTCATTTATCGGGGTGAACAAGTCGAAGTGCGATTGGCGACGGCGATTGCCGGACGTGTTTCGCGCCACAACATTGTAAACCTGATCAGTGGCGAGACGATCGTTTCCGAAAACGAAATGATCACGCTGGATGGAGCCCGCCGGATCGAGGAAATGGGTCTGGAAAAAGTTCAGGTTCGCAGCCCGCTAACTTGCGACGCCGCACTCGGTGTTTGCCAAAATTGCTACGGCATGGACATGTCGACCGGTGCTTTGGTCGAGCAGGGGATGGCCGTTGGAATTATTGCTGCACAAAGTATTGGCGAGCCGGGAACCCAGCTGACCATGCGTACATTCCACTTCGGTGGCGTCGCGGGAACAGTTGCGGAAGAAAGCGAAAAGCGTTGCCGGCGTGCCGGTACCATCAAGCTGACCCGGATGCGTCACGTTACCAACGACAAGGGTGACGCTGTTGTTTTGACGCGTACTGGCGAGATTTCGATTCTGGACGCCAAAGGCCGCGAGCTGGAGAACCACAAGGTTCCGGCTGGTGCCGTTCTGTTGGTCACCGACGATCAACATGTTGATGCCAACGCGGTCCTGTGCCGATGGAATCCGCACGCGATTCCGGTTTTGACCGAAGTCGCCGGTCATGTCCGCTTTGAGGACATCATCGAAGGCGAAACGATGAAGGAAGAGCAGGATGCCGGCGGTACGATTCGCCGGACGATCTCCGATTTCCGCGGCGACTTGCATCCGCAAATCGTTATTCAGGACGAAACGGGCAAGACGCTGGACGTTTACTACTTGCCGGAACGGGCCCAGTTGCTTGTTCAGGAAGGAACCACGATCTCTGCCGGAAACATTGTTGCCGAAATTCCGCGTGAATCATCCGGCGTTTCGGACATCACCGGTGGTTTGCCTCGCGTCACCGAGATTTTCGAAGCTCGAAAGCCAAAGGATCCGGCCGTTCTGTCCGAGATCGACGGCATCGTCGAAATCCTCAACGAAAAGAAACGTAGCAAGCGGATCATCTTCGTTCGCAACGAAGAATCCGGAATCGAACGGGAACATCTGGTTCCACCTGGAAAACGCTTCCGCGTTCACTCCGGTGACCATATCAAGGCCGGTCAGCAGTTGATCGAAGGCCCCTTGGTTCCTCACGACATCCTCGATGTTTCGGGCGAAGAAGCGGTTCAGCAATACCTGCTGCACGAAGTTCAAAGCGTGTACCGCAGCCAACGCGTGGAGATCAACGACAAACATATCGAAGTCATCGTGGCTCGCATGTTGCGGAAGGCCAAAGTCGAAAACGCAGGTGATACCAACCTGTTGTCCGGCATGATTCTCGATCGTTTTGACTTGCGTCGAATCAATGACGAACTCGACAAGTGCCTCAAGATTTCCGATCCCGGTGACAGCTCGTTTGCAAAGGGCGCGATCGTTCTGCGTGACAACGTCGAAGAAGAAAACGCCCGGATTGATGCTCTCGGTGGCAAACCGGCAAAGGGCACCAAGCCAAAGCCTGGTACGAGCAAACCCCAACTGCTGGGAATCACCAAGGCGTCGGTTCAAAGTAGCAGCTTTATCTCGGCAGCCAGCTTCCAGGAGACCACCAAGGTTCTCACCGAAGCTGCTCTTGCCGGAAAATCTGACTACCTTGTCGGCCTGAAGGAAAACGTAATCCTCGGTCACCTGATTCCGGCTGGTACCGGGTTCCGGATCTTTCAGGACTCGGACGTCCAGTACAACCTGGAAGCCATGCACTCAATCGCATCGGCACCGCAACAAACTTTGGAACAAAGCTTCCCGTTGTTGCAGTCGGGTGATGGTACGCCTGGAACTTCGGTCGATTCTCGTTCGTTGGCAAATTCGATGAGCGGTGGAAACGATGCCGAGGCAGATTTCCTGGCCGCTGCATTTGGCGCGGGGATGCTGGCCAAAACAGAACCAGTGATTGCCCCTGACATTCTCTCGCTAACGGAAGAAGTTGAAACCAGCGAAAATTCGGCGGGCGACGACCTGACCAAAATCGAAGGGATCGGGCCGGTAATTCAGGGCGTTCTGTATGAGGCGGGAATTTCGTCTTACACGGAATTGGCCCGTACTCCGCCGGACAAAATCCGGGCACTGCTCGGAACGAAATACAGCACCCACGACCCATCCACATGGCCTGACCAGTCGAAACTGGCTGAGGCTGGAAAATGGGAAGAGTTGAAGGAGTGGCAAGATCAACTGGATGGAGGTCGTGCGTAAAAAGCGGCGATTTGCCTGCAAAATCACGCGATACAGCTTGACAGCCATTCCCAAACCGATACCTTAACGGGTTCCCAAAAAGCCGGCCCAATCCCGTCCGGCGCGAAATCATTGTTCGGAATTACATTTCATGCCAACGATTAATCAGCTGGTCCGCAAGAAACGCCGGCAACCACGAAAATTTTCCAAGTCGCCGGTTCTTGAGCGTTCACCGTTCAAGCAGGGGGTCTGCCTGCTCGTTCGGACCATGACGCCCAAAAAGCCAAACTCGGCTCTTCGAAAAATCACACGTGTTCGGTTGTCGAATGGCAAGGAAGTAACAGTCTACATTCCTGGCGAAGGCCACAACCTTCAGGAACACTCGATCGTTCTCGTTCGTGGTGGTCGTGTTCGTGACCTGCCCGGTGTGCGGTATCACGTCGTCCGCGGAACACTGGATACTTTGGGTGTGGACAAGCGTCGTCAGAGCCGCAGCTGTTACGGTGCCAAAAAGCCGTAGGTTGCATCAACAGATTCAAGAATTCAAAAAGCCTTAGTCGAGCGAAACAAACAGAGACAGTTATGGGCAAAATCACATCCAGCCGAACCCAGTTGAAACCCGACCCGAAATACGGTTCGGAACTGGCCAGCAAATTCATCAACTGCCTGATGTGGGACGGAAAGAAAACCGTCGCCCAAGGCGTCTTCTATGACGCGCTGGACATCATCGGTGAGAAGATCAATGATCGTTCGCCGATCGAAGTCTTCAACGAAGCCGTCGAGAACGTGAAGCCGCACGTCGAAGTCCGTTCCAAGCGGGTCGGCGGTGCTTCGTACCAGGTTCCAATGCAGGTCAATCGCAACCGCCAGTTGTCGTTGGCGATTCGCTGGATCCTGATCGCTGTTCGTGAGAAAAAGGGCCGCAAGACAGCCCAGAAGCTGGCCGACGAATTGATGGCCGCTTACAACCGCGAAGGAACCGCTGTCACCAAACGCGAGAACACGCATCGTATGGCCGACGCCAACAAGGCCTTTGCCCACTTTGCCTGGTAAGATTTCAAATCGCGAAAAACCGCATAGCCCCGCCTGCCATGCGGTTTTTTCGTGCGCGGTCGGGACTTTGCGGTGAACCCGTTTTCGATAAAACTGTCCTGTCGCATTCCCTCCCCGATAACAACCGAAAGCCCGCAGGTATCCCGGCCATGGCTCGCAAGCTGGAGCAAATTCGAAACATCGGCATCATTGCCCATATCGACGCCGGCAAAACCACTTTGACCGAGCGGATGCTGTTTCTCAGCGGTGCCAAACATCGCGTCGGCATGGTCGATAAAGGGACGACCACGACCGACGACGACGAAGAAGAGCAGAACCGTGGCATCACCATCTACGCCGCCTGCGTCACGTTCGATTGGCGGGACGTACACGTCAACCTGCTCGATACGCCCGGCCATGTAGACTTCACGGCAGAAGTCGAGCGCAGCCTGCGGGTCCTCGACGGTGCCGTCGTCGTGTTCAGTGCCCGCGAAGGAGTCGAGGCCCAGAGCGAAACCGTCTGGCGTCAGGCCACCAAGTACAAAGTCCCCCGCATCTGTTTCATCAACAAGCTCGACCGTGAGGGAGCCGATTTCAAACGGGTTCTCGGCCAAATTCGCAACCGACTTGGCGGGCATCCGGTCTGCCTGCGGATTCCGATGGGGCAGGGGCCCTCGCACACAAACGATCCATTCACCGGTGTGCTGGACCTGATCGACATGCGGCTGTTGCAGTTCGACGACGAAGGCAAACGGGTCATCGAATCGGACATCCCTGCCGACCATCTCGACGAAGCCGAATTTGCCCGCGACGAAATGCTGGAACAGCTTTACGAGTATAGCGACGAAATGATGAGCCTGGCGATGATCGAACAACCGATCCCGCCGGAATTGATTCGGTCCGTTGTTCGCCAGGCCACCCTCGCCGGCCAAATCCATCCGGTCGTTTGCGGATCCGCCCTTCACGGGATCGGAGTCCAGGGCGTATTGGACGCAGTCCAGGAATACCTTCCCAGCCCCGCCGACCGGCCCCCCGTCGAAGGAATCATCCCCGGCAAGAAAGATTCGAAAACCGTTCGCAAACCCGACGCCAACGAACCTTTCTGCGGGCTCGTCTTCAAAATCCTCCCCGCCAAGACCGGCGACTTTTATTGGGTCCGCGTTTATTCCGGCGTGCTCAAAGCCAACTCTCGCGTTTACTGCCCCGGCGTGGACAAGAAAGAGAACGTCGCCCAGCTGTGGCAGATCAACGCCTCGAAGAAGGACCGCGAAGGCCAGATCGAATCAGTCCAGGCCGGCGACATCGTCGGTGTCATCGGCCCGCGGTACGGCGTGACCGGCGACACGTTCTGCGATTCGAAAGAGCTGATCGAACTCGAGCACATCGAGTTCCCTGAAACGGTGATCGAGATGGCGATCGAGTCCGATTCGACTGCCGACCGAAAGAAGCTGGCCGAAACCCTGGAGATGCTCAAACGCCAGGACCCGACGTTCAAGGCCAAGGAGAACGAGGACACCGGCCAGACCCTGATTTCCGGCATGGGCGAGTTGCACCTGGAAGTCATCCGCAACCGGCTGCTCCGTGATTTCAACCTGAACGTCAAAGTCCACAAGCCACGCGTGTCGTATCGCGAGACGATTGCCGGGTCGGCCGACGTCACCGGCGAATGCCATCGCATCGTTGGCGGCACGCAGTTGTTCGCCAAACTCCGAATCCGGATGGAGCACAACCCGGTCGAGCTGAACCAGGCCGCGATTTTCAACCGGCTCCCCGAAGGTGCCCTTTCCAGCGAGTACCTCGACGCCGTGATGCAGGAGTTGCGGGGCAGGGCAGAGGGAGGTGGAGCGATCGGCAGTTTCCCGCTAACCCGCTTGAAGATCACTTTGCTGGGCGCGGAATCGAACGAGCAGTCCAGCGACGTCGCTTTTACGATCGCCGCCTCCAGCGCGTTTGACGAAGCGATCGCCGCCGCCGGTCCGGTTCTGCTGGAGCCGATCATGAAGCTGACGATCACGACTCCCGACGATTTCTATGGCGATTTCGTCGGCGACCTGGCCCAGCGCCGCGCCCGCATCGCCCACACCGATTCGGCGAACGGCTACACGGTTATCGAATCGCACGCCCCGCTGGCCGAGCTGTTCGGCTATTCGAACTCCCTCCGCAGCCTTTCCCAGGGCCGCGCCGGGAGCAGCATGGAACCCCTCGGCTACGAACCCGCCCCATCAGAAGTCGCAAACAGTTTCGCGATGTAGCCGATTGTTCTGCGACCGTGTTCATTTACGCCGGTTTACAATCTTCACTGCGGGCAATTCAATCGTTCCACGCCAAACATGGACTTCATCGACCGGGACGGGGTCTGCCTCAGGCTCGATGGTAAAGCTTCCCGAAAGCAAATATTCATTTGGGTCGTCATCTTCAATTACCCAAAGTTGGTTATTGCCGGGAGAGATGGCCATTGCACCGGGACGATGAATTCCAAATGGTGTCGCCCGCATGCGAATCGTTGCATCTGATGGTAGCCTAACCCATTCGGACAACGGAACGGCACCGCTAAATGCAAATCCGCCGGAGTCAAGCACCCGATTGTTTTTGTCGCGCATTTCGCATTTCAGGCCTCCCTTATACTCTGGCCGGAAATCGGTCTTGCCAAAATCACAGAATAGCTGCATCCCCCGGTTGTTGACGAAATCGCAGGCGTCTTGCAATTCCACGTACACGACGACTTCCCGGCGATCTTCAGCAACAATTTTCTCGCCCAGCACCAGCCGCCCCCGCAAGGCATACCCGCGAGCGTCCGTGACCGGCTCCGACCATTCTCCCTCGGCAATTACTGATGTCTTCTGTGAACCTTGTCGGCCCCAGCAGATTGCCAATGCAATGACAACGACTATTGCGACAGTTTTCACAGCCATGTTCGTTTCCTTCGGGTGATGTGCACGTTTAAAAAGACGATTGAAAGACGCTTTATCCTGACTCCGGGTTCCTGGCGAATTGAAGATTACTCTTTTGGGAACAATCGGCCGTCAAAAAATCCCGATAGGCAAATACGCGTCTGCTTCCCTCCGCCGCCCTTCCCAGGGCCGCGCCGGCAGCAGCATGGACCCCCGCAGCTACGAACCCGCCCCGTCAGAAGTCGCGAACAGTTTCGCTATGTAAATGATTGCGGGAATCTCCGGAATAGCTGGGGGAATCCCCGAATGACTTGGCGGGATCTATGCGTGATGGAAAGGACTCCCCGGAAGTTGCGTAAAATCGCCCGGAAGATCTGGTGACTCCCCCGGACGTTCTGCAGAAGGCCCCGGAGGTTCCGTAGAGCTCCCGGGAGGATTGGTGGATGTCTCCGAATGGTCCGTAGATGTCTCCGAATGGTCCGTAGATGTCCCCGGATGGTCTGTGGATGTCCCCGGATGGTCCGGGGAACTCTCCGGATGGTCCGGGGACGGCTCATAACGGGGGAAAAGACCGGATTTTTGGCCGTCCGGCCATTTTCGGAAGGGACCGGCTCGAAAGTACCGTGGCGACCGGCAGAATTTTGCCCCTTTTGGTCCAAGTAAATCGCCACCGGCCCGACAATAATGGACATTGCGTTTTGACCGGGAGGGAACCCGACTGGTCTGCTTTTTTTCAGGTGACTTCCATGCCGGATATTCGCGACATTCGCCGCCGAAGGATCATGCTGTTATTGGTCGCAATGATCTTCGTCACCTGTGTCGCCAAAACCTGGCTTCCATAGTCGTTGGGTATTGGCCAGAATCCGGTCGTATCGTTAACACTTCGATTGGTGAGGAAATTATGCGACCGGCCTGGTTCCTGGTGATTTGTCTGATTGGACACTGCAATGCCAACCTGCGGGCCCTACAGTCTTCGGACAAAAAAGAACCAGCCAGTTCAAAACCACAGATCTCCGAATTTGCGGAGGGGCACCTTCGGTTAAGTATCTTGTCGTCGACCTTGAATCCATACGGCGGCTATTCATACATCGCAGAGGAACTCGAAGCTACCCCGGAACAAAAACAGGAGTTACAAGAAGTGCTGGGTGAGTTCAATACGTTCGCCAAAATCGCTTCTTCGAAGTTCAATCAGACGGCACTCGACTTCAAAAACAAACAGGACTCAAAAGAGTTCGAGTCGGCAAAAAGCGAATACAATTCGTCGATGGCAGGGATCGTCAAGTCAGCGGAAGACAAAGTCGGAGAGATATTGCTTCCGCATCAAATGACCCGGCTCAAGCAGGTCTCGAAGCAAATCAATATTTGCAATTTGAACCAGGTGTCGGGGATTTTTGTACTCGTCCCGTTGGTTGAAGGATTGGATGACATTGACGAGGCGGCAAAGGGAGAATTTTTGGCCGAAACGAAGAAAGCGATGTCGGAATTTGAAGAAGAGGTGAAATTGCTTCGCAAGAAGTATGAAGAACGGGTGTGGAAATCCTTGCCCGATTCTGTACGGGAAAGACTGCGTGAGGAAGTTGGAGATATCGTCTACGACAAAGCCCGATAGTTTGAACAGGCAGTCCACTTCAATCCGGAAGTCCGACAGGTTGTCGTCTATCGAAATTCCAAATCGTCCGGCGGCAGCGAATTCGGCGTTCCGTCCATTCGAAAAGGTGCGGTCTGTTTTGTTGGGCGTTGCGGTAATCTCCCAGGCTGTCACGGTCTGGATGACTTGGCCGTTGTGGCAGGTGCGTGAAAGCGGCATGCCCAATCTCCCCGTATTCAGTGTCCCGGATCTGGATTTCGGGATCCTGATGATTGCTTCCCTGCTGATGGTTGTTATCCATCCGCGCTCCGGTGTCTGGATTCACTTGGCAGTCTTGTTCATCGCCACGCTGTTTGACCAGGTGCGGGCCCAACCACAAATTCTGGCCGGCTGGATTCTGATCCTGGCAACAATCACACCGAACGGTACCAAACTGGGGCGATGGTTTCTGGTATCGCTCTGGTTGTGGGCCGGCTTGCACAAACTTTTGTCACCCGACTGGCACGCCCACGAGTCCTGGAACCTGATTGAACGGGCCGGACTTCCGCCTGAAAATCTGCATTTGATCTTTGTGTACGTCGTCGCTTTCACCGAGTTGATCCTGGGTTTGACTGCATGGTTTCGACCACGATGGGCGATTGCATTGTGCCCTTTGGTTCATATTGGCATTGCCGTTTTTCTTTCGCCGCTGTTTTGCAGCTGGAACTACTCGGTGATTCCGTGGAACCTGGCAACCGGGCTGGTTGGCGGTTGGATTATGTGGCGATCGATGCAAGAACCAAAGTCGGCAGCCTGGGAAAAAACCGTGCTGGCCGCGTTGTTGGTGTTGCCATGGACGTTCTATCTCGGAGTCATGGATCACGGTTATTCGCACGTGCTCTATTCCGGCTATCTTCCGCGCGGATGCATTACCCGAACCGACGGGAGCCATTTCGAAATTGTCGGATGGGACGAAATAGCGGTTCCGTTTCCGAAGGAACGCAGGCTGTTGAAGGCGTATTTTGTGGCAACCGCCAACACCGGACAAAAGCTGCACATCCATGACCCGCGACCGATGTTGAATGATCAATATTTTGAAATCAAAGCCGATGGGCTGGCCGAAATATCGCGGGAAGAGTTCTATCAGGCTTCGGAACAGTCGCCAGCAGGCATTGGTGTCGATTCGAGGCGAAGCATTTTCCGCTTGTCACAAGCCGGCACCAGGCTATTGGCGAGGGAGGCCGGTGGCCCGATTTACGCGATCGAAATCAATCCCGAACGGTTCAAGCCGCAGTTGCTGGAATACCTGGCGGGGCTTCCTAACATCGAACAAAAACAGCTGTCGGGTACGGACGTCCAGGATGACGACCTTGATCACATCGTTGATTTGCCCAGACTGCAGGGCATTGGACTTAGCAACACGAAGGTCACCGGGTTAGGGTTAAGAAAACTGAAGGGCAATCCGTCCATCAAGTTGATTGAAGCTGATCATCTGGTCCAAGAACCGGAGTGAACTGACAGTTGCTCGTTTAACGCCTTGTGCAGCGTGAACGCAGGTATTGGGGTAGTGGAAGTCGCCAAACTTCCCGTTGCTGCAGGATCTTTAGCAAGATCCACTGCGGCCAACCCCAAGATCAAGTCTTGACGCTGCAATAGCCGTCAGGTGACGGCTCTTTTCCCCATAATGGTTGCCGTCGAATGTCGGCCTTGCGTGAAGCAATTTGATTCGAGTTAACTTGTTGAGTTGTATCGCGGTGATATACGACTGGCAGGAAAGCGATATTCAACGGGCAGGGCGACGTGTCCTGTGGTGAAAACGGCGGCAAAATGGCCTGTTTTTGGGGGCGGACTCGAACGATCGCGGATCGTTGCCTATAACATGGGTCGGGGAAATGGCCCGATTCCAATCACCAATCGTTTACATCCGGTATCAAGAGAGACGTAGCATGGCTAAAGAGTTTACCAGTTCCAATTTTCAGGCCGAAGTGCTGGAGGCCGAAGGCCCTGTGTTGGTCGATTTCTGGGCTCCATGGTGCGGCCCTTGTCGACAGATCGCCCCGATCATCGAACAACTTGCAACCGAGAACCCGGACGTGGTTGTTGGCAAACTGGATGTTGATAACGGTCAGGATATTGCCATGCGATACGGCGTGACGAACATTCCGACGATCCTGATCTTCAAGGGTGGCGAAGTGGTCGAGACGACGATGGGTGCCCAACCCAAGAGCTCGCTGCAGGGAATGCTGAACCGGCACAAGGCGTAAATGGTTCGGACAAAACAGAATTGCAAAAGGCCCGTCAGATTGACGGGTCTTTTTTCGTTTGCAGTATTTGATTGTATCCCGTGGCACAGGCTTCCAGCCTGTGATCGCGGGACTCACAGGCTGGAAGCCTGTGCCACATGCCAGCAAACCACGCCGTTACAGTTTGCCTGACCGGTACGACCGGCGCATTGGATGCAATCGTTAGGCGGTGGTTGCAAGCGATTGTGGAACCTGGTGGCAGAGTCGGCCGATTCTGAATTGTGCGTAGCCAGAAATGAATCGCCGACCTTTAACCACTTCGCTGAATGGAACTGCTTGTCCCAATCGCCGTAATCGCCGGAGCAATCTGGTTTGCCATTTACTGGAAACATTCCTCACGGCTGGACGGGGCGGTGCTTCCGGTTGGGGTTGCGGTGCTGTTGTTGGTGCAGGCGATCCTGGGGCCGGAGTTCTTTAGTCTGCACGCCGGGCCGATTCCGATCACTCTCGACCGCGTGCTGTTGGGTGGGTTGCTGTTGGTGGCCCTGAGAAAATTTGTTACGCGACCGGCCGGGAGTCATTGGATCAACTGGCTGGATATGGCGGTATTGGCCTGGATCGTTGTGTTGACGGCCAGCACGTTCCTGCACGATTTTGGTTTTCGAAATAACCTGCCGGTGACGCGGTTGTTGTTTTTCAATTTGATGCCGTTGGTGTTGTACTTTGTTGTACGCCAAATCGAATGGACTCCGGGGCGGCTGGATCTGTTGCAATGGTGCGTGATTGGGCTGGGAGCTTATCTGGCTGCGACGGGAATTTGCGAATGGCGGGGCTGGCACGGGCTGGTATTTCCAAAACACATTATCAATTCGCCGATCGTTGAGTTCTATGGCCGGGCGCGGGGACCGCTGCTCAATCCGGTGATTAACGGAATGTTGATCAATGCGGCCATCGCCACGTTGTTGGCGATGGCCTGGCGGAAAGGCCCGACGGTTAGCTTGCTTTCGGCGGTTCTGATTCCGTTGATGATGGCCGGGAGTTATGCGACGCTGACTCGCAGTGTTTGGGTGGGAACGGCTCTGACCACCGGGATATTGATTCTCGCTCCGCTTACCGCTCGGGCGCGCGTCGTGGTTTGTGTTTCTGGATTGGCGCTGGTCGGATTGATCGTCGGGGCTTTTGGCGACGAGCTGAACCGGTTCAAGCGTGACCGCGATGTTTCTGTTGAGGAAATGGCCCAATCAGCCGAGTTGAGACCGATACTTGCGACTGTCGCACTGGAAATGTTTCGCGATCGACCGGTCCAGGGTTTTGGATTCGGTCAGTATTCGAACACCAAACGGCCTTATCATTATCTCGAACATGACGGCATGCCGTTGACTATGGCGTTGCCGTACATGCAGCATAACGTGGTGCTCTCGTATGCCACCGAAACCGGGTTGTTGGGAGTCGTCGTATTGATTGGGATGTTGTTTGCAGGGACGGTTCTGTCTTGGCAGCTGTGGCGTGTTGAAAACAATTCGATGGTCGTTCGGCATCAATCGTTGATCACGTTGACGATTGTCGGAAACTATCTGGTGAACGGAATGTTTCACGACGTATCCATCGTGCCGATGTGCCATTCCCATTTGCTGTTGTATCTGGGGATTGTCTCGATGTTGACCATTCAGTGGAACCAGAAGGCCTGTATGCAGCCGGCCATGTGGACGGGGAATCTGGATGTGGAGCGTGAGGGATCGGGTAGTGTCTTGGCCCGGCCGCTCACGCGTCACGGCTCACAATAATGGCGTTGACCATCTCGTTTGCGCTACCAAAGTTCCCATCGGTTTTGCCAGACAATCCAAACGCCCAACAGCAAGTTGGTTGTGGCATGGATCACGATACAGTCGGCCAGGCTGCCTGTTCTCTTCATCCACCAGGAAACCAAATTGAACCACGCGACAGCGGCGATCGCTTCCATGGGATGAGCCAGAACTGCGTATGCCGTGATTACGAAAAATCCGTTGCGGCTGATTTTCTGAAGCGAAATCGAACTCCAATCGGAATCGGACTCATAAAACCGAACAAGCCAACCGCGCAGGAAGATCTCTTCGGCGAACGGGACGAGCACTGCCAGAATAAAAAATCGCAGAACGAGAAAAGTCGTTCGTAAAGTTTGATTTGTCAGTTGGTGATCCGGATTGAATGCGTCGCGGACAGGAACTAACCATCGCAGCCCAAGGTTTTCGACCAGCCAAACATCAAACCGCGCCAAAACCAGCCACAACACGACGCCCACCGCACCCATTACGAATGCCAATGGTGAGATCCGCCAGGAATAACTTCGGCCATACTTCCAAAGCCACAAGAAAACTGCTGCGGCCAGGAAAGTCACCTGAATGCCGCGCAGCCAAACGGTTTTGAGTTGATCTCCCGCTGACATTACGAATTCGGGACTGTGCTCGGGCCAAGGCAGAAAGCCGCCAGACAATAACAACACTGCCAAAGGCGCGATGTAGATCCACGCTTTGTGTTGGCATCTCAGGCCGTTTTCGGCAAGTGGGAGTACCGGATTGTTGGGCGAATTGGTCATGAGCCGAAAAAAAAGGGAGGGTGGGGGAGCGGTCGGTGATTTCCCAGCTTAGTTTGTCAACGCTTGAGCGAACATACACGTTGAATCGGCAACTCATCGAGTCAATCGACTTGTTTTTCCAATAGCCAAGTTTCGTGCCCACCAGTTTTGAACTTGAACCGCGGGTTTTGATGCCTGATAATGGCCGGCTGGAAATGTTTGCGGCCAGGAATGCGGTTTGTTGAGTATTGGAAGTCAAAAATGAACTTGCCTGAGAATCGAATTTGCGGATTGATCTTGTTGCTGGCGGGGATGCTTGGCTTCATTCCACAATTCGCAAACGCCCAGGAAATCCCGGTCGATGATCCGTACACACAACGCCGTTTGGAAATGGTCAAGATGTCGGTCGAAAACGCCGGCGTGAAAGATCAGCGGGTGCTGGAGTCGATGCGGGCAACGCTTCGTCACGAGTTTATTCCGGAGCACCTTTGGGATCAGGCCTATTACGATGGCGCCGTTCCGATCGGCGATGAGCAAACCATTTCATCGCCGTATATCGTCGCAAAAATGACGGAAGCGCTGGACACCAATGAAACTGACAAGGTTCTGGAAATTGGCACAGGGAGCGGTTACCAGGCGGCGATCCTGAGTCCGTTGGTGGCCGAAGTTTACTCGATTGAGATTGTGGAAAACCTCGGAGTTCGGGCGGCAAAGACGCTGGAACGATTGGGATACAAAAATGTTTTCCCCAAAGTTGGCGACGGTTTTTTGGGTTGGCCAGAACATGCTCCGTTCGACAAAATCATCGTGACTTGTTCCCCGGAAAAAGTTCCTCAACCCCTGATCGATCAATTGGCTGACGGCGGTTTGATGGTGATTCCAGTCGGCGAACGTCATCAGCAAACGCTCGTGCTGATGAAGAAAGAAAACGACAAACTGATTGAGCATGCGCTGGAGCCGACTTATTTTGTTCCGATGACCGGAGCTGCTGAGGACGAACGGGAGATCAAGCCGGACCCGCTGAATCCCCAAATCGTGAATGGAGACTTTGAACAGGGACTGGACGAAAACAGCTTTGTCAAAGGCTGGTACTACGAGCGGCTGCTCAAGTTTCAGGAGGCAGATGAAGCAAAAGGGGAAGGTCGTCACGTCATGTTTGAAAACGAATCCCCCGGCCAGGATGCTCATTTGATGCAGGGCCTGGCGATCGATGGCCGATTGGTCAGCCGCGTCGAATTGTCAGGCAAGATCAAATACGAAAACGTCAAAGCGGGTCCGACAGAATGGGACCAGCCCTTTTTTGCATTGACGTTTTACGACGACCAACGCCGCGAAGTTGGCAGGGAATGGTTTGGCCCATATACCGGAAGCCATCAGGGCTGGAGAAAACTGAAAAGGCGGGCTCGTGTTCCCGTCTCGACACGAGAAGCGATGATTCGCATTGGAATGTTTGGGGCGACCGGAAAATTCTGGTTTGATGAACTTTCGCTCAAAAAAGTCGATTGAATTCCTTTGCCTTCGGCCACCGGAGGAATTGAATTGCGTGACATCTGTTTTTTGAGCGTTGAAATTCGCTTTGATCAAACCGTCAAACGGGGCGGTGAAAGTGTGAATTGATGTGGTTTCTTGCGCAGGAAATAATCCTGCTTCGCTTCCGGATTCAGGAATTCCGAGCGAAAACGCCCATTCTGGCTTCAAAGCTGTTCTTTGGGTTCCAACTGGTATCGGTTCTGCGGATAATTACCCCAAACCAGATAAATTACCTATTCCTTTTAGCTTGAATGAATCTCCGTTCAAGCTAGACTATCCAAATGCTCCAAGTCTCGCAATTTCACAAATCCGGGCCGGATTTGAGGGGCAGCAGATGAATCCAATGTACCGACTCAACTAAGGATTAAATGGTATGAAACTGGTCAGGTTTATGGCGATGTCCCTCCTGTGTTTGGGAGCGGCCAGCACGTTGGCACCTTCTCAAGCCACTGCCCAATCGTTTGGCAGTTGGGGTGGAAGTTCAGGCGGCGGAAGTTCAGGTGGCGGCAGCTGGGGGAGTTCAGGCGGTAGCAGCGGCGGCCGTGCTGGATTGTTCGGCGGAAGCAATGGTGGACCAATCCGGAATCTTCTGGGTCGAGTTCATTCCAATATGGGTTCAGGATCACACGGCAGCAGCGGCGGCGGAATCTTTCGCGGAAACAGCTCTGGTGGTTCCAGCGGCGGAAGCTGGGGCAGCCGACATGGCTCGTCCGGTGGTTCCAGCGGTGGAGTCGTTTCTTCCTATTCCTATGGTAGCAGTGGCGGATCTTCAGGCGGCTCGTCTGGCGGTTCTCGCGGATCGTGGTCGAGTTCGTATTCAGGCAGCGGCAGCTGGGGCGGATCTTCCGGCGGATCGGCCGTGTACTACGGACAAGACTCTGGCTATCAGGTCATGGGCGGCGATGTAATTTCGGCTCCTGGCTATGACACCAGCTATGGAATTCCAGTTGACGGATCGACGATCGTCACACCATCCAATAATTATTATGACGCAAGCGGCAGCGGCAACATTGTAACTCCGCAACCGGCTTCACAAGGACCGGTTCCTTCGCCGGCGGAATCCCAAAAGCCACCAGTACCTCCTACAGAAGACGGTGCAGGCGCGGCCATCGAAGGTGTTAATACAGTTTTGAACATCGAACTGCCAGAAGACGCCCTCGTCTATGTCAACGGTCGTGCAACACGCAGCACTGGTTCTCAACGAAGTTTTGTTGCCCGTCGTTTGGTTCCGGGAAAAGCCTACACGTTTGAGGTAAAGGCAGTTCTGTATCAGGGAGAGCAAGAATCTGCTCAAAACCAGTTCGTAACCGTTGTCGCTGGCGAATCGAAGACCGTTTCTTTCGAATTTGCTCCAGCGGCGATTACAACCACCGTCGCAGTGCAGGTCCCTGCTGATGCCAAAATCACTTTGGCTGGCGTAGAGACTTCGGAAGCAGGAAGCACCCGCGTATTTTCCACAAACACGCTCGAATCGGGCAAGTCGTGGAAAGGCTACACGGTTATTGCAACGATTGAGCGCGACGGCAAAACGATTACCCGGGAACAAACCCTGGACGTCGAAGCTGGCAAGACTCATCAGATTACGTTTGATTTCGAAGGCTCGGACACTCGCGTAGCCAGCCGATAATTCAAACTGAATTCGGATTTTCACAAGCCGCTTCCACTTTGGTGGAGGCGGCTTTTTTTTCAGGCCGGGCATGTCCAGAATCGCCCAAAAAAAGTAGAGTTGGTGGCGGGTTTCATCCCGTTACTTGTTCAATTGGTTTTGCAGCTCGCGGTCAAATGGTGAATTCAGCAAAGAACAGACCGACGACGGTTCCGGCCGTGGGCGAAATGAGCTGGTCCGGCTCTCGTCGGGCAGTCGCCAGTGGTTTGATCCTGGCGTTTTTGTTCGTAGTATTGATGGGGCCAGTTACCAATCCGATTTCGACCGAGGAATTGACCGCTCCGATTGCCAGGGCTTTGGCCCCGGTGCATCAAACGCTGTTTCTAGGGCATGGATACCGGTTTTTTGCTCCGGACCCGGGACCGAGCCATCGATTGTTGGTTAGGAGTTCAATCGAAGAGGAAAACAATCTGGCGTTTCCCGACCGGAAAGAGAATTGGCCGAGGCTGCTGTATCACCGCTGGTTCATGTTGTCCGAATCACTTTGGGCCGAGTACCAAACGATGCCCGACCGGGCCAGCTTTGATGCGATGCAAAAGGAACTCGACGCACAGGCGACCCAGTTTCGGGAAGCTGGAAAGACCGGGCTTGCCCAATCGATGCGAGCAATGAAGGAACGACGTGCCGAAGAATGGACTCGCGGAAACGAACGGATCAAGGAGTTGACCGACAGTGTTGCCAGCGAAATGACCAAGCGGGCTGGTGGTGAAACTGTTCAGTTGTTCCTGCAAGAGCGCGCTATACCGATGCAGGCCAACGTGGTCGTTGGTCAACGGCTGGACGATCCAAAATTTCTTTCGCCACCGTTGAGAATCGGTGGGCCGGAGGAAATCGCAGAGTGACCGGCACATTGAAGATTATCAACGACCATTTGTTGCAATGCGTTCGTGGCTGGAACCGGTTTTGGTTTCTACCCACCGGGCCCCAGACTTTGGGTGTGATCCGGGTTCTGGCAGGGAGCCTGATTCTGTACACGCATTTGGTTTGGTCGCTGGAACTATCAACTTTTTTCGGCAGCCAGTCGGTCATTCCGCCGGACTACCGCGAGATGTTGGCTGGAAGCAACTCGATGATCTGGAGCCATTTCGACTGGCTCCCGTCCGATTCGTGGTTGTGGCCGGTCCATGTTCTGGGTCTGGCTGTGATCTTGATGTTTACGATCGGGCTGTGGACCCGTGTGACTTCGGTACTCACGGCACTGCTGGTAATCTCTTACGCCAATCGTGCGACAGGAGCGCTGTTTGGACTGGATCAAATCAACAGTCTGCTGGCGATGTACCTCGCGATTTCTCCATGCGGTGGCTGGTTGAGTGTTGATTCATTGCGGAAACGGGGGCATGTGTTGACCGCCGCGCCGGACTCCGTAATGGCGAACATTGGGCTTCGCATGATCCAGCTGCACATGTGCGTTGTGTATTTGTTTGCCGGGATGGGAAAACTGCAGGGGACGAGCTGGTGGAATGGCGAAGCGATTTGGGGAGCCCTCGCGACGTATGAATATCAGACTTTGGATCTGACTTTTTTGGCAGAGTATAGCTGGCTGGTAAATTTGTTGACGTGGAGCACAGTTGCCTGGGAGGCAAGCTATGCATTCCTGGTCTGGCCCCGATTGAGCCGGCCGTTTGTTCTCGGCTTCGCCCTATTCGTCCACCTCGGAATCGGTCTGGCGATGGGAATGATGACTTTCGGTTTGGCCATGATCATCGGCAACCTGGCGTTTATTCCGTCAAGCTGCTTTCTACGACCCGAAGCGGCTGGGTTGAAATGACCTTAATGCGTCTCGTTGCCAGACACCTCTCCCGGTTTCTATAATCGAATTCCTGCGTTTCGCATAAGTCGGAGCTATAGCCGGGCCAGCGTCAGGATTTGTGAAATCGTTTAACCGTCAGCCGAAGGCGTACGATTGCGCCGTTCGCGTTCGCCTTCGGCTGACGGTTAAACGAATTGCCGACACGCAGTTTTTGGCCGTTGAACGTTTCTGTATTTTGAAATTTGGAACTGGATAATGAGTGTTAGATTGGCCGTCGCGGGTGCCACAGGTGCCGTTGGCTCCCTCGTTTTGAAGATGCTGGACGAACGCAATTTTCCTTGCGATTCCCTACATTTGCTCGCGTCCAGTCGCTCGGCTGGCAAACGAATCCGTTTTCGGGACAAGGAATTGGTCGTCGCCGAACTGGGACCTGATTGTTTGCGCGAGATCGACCTTTTGATCGTAAGCACGCCCGACGAAGTGGCCGCGGACATCGGACGATGGGCTCGAGCGTCCGGAACGCTGATTGTTGATGAAAGCGGGTTTCACCGGATGATGCCGGACGTTCCGTTGGTGATTCCGGAAGTCAACCCGGACGCGGTCGCTTCGCACAAAGGAATCATCGCCAGCCCCAACTGCTCGACGACCCAAATGGTGCTGGCTTTGAAACCACTTCACGACGCTGCGCGCGTTCGTCGCGTCATCGTTTCGACTTATCAGGCGACCAGCGGTGCAGGTGTTGCCGGACAAGCCGAGCTCGAATCGGCGACTCGGGCCAGTCTGGCAGGGCAGGGGAGTACGCCAGCGACGTTCGCTCATCCGATTGCTTTCAACCTGATTCCACAAATCGGCTCGCACAAGTCGGACGGCTACACTTCCGAAGAAATGAAAATGGTTTTCGAGACCCGCAAGATTTTGGGCGACGATTCGATTTTGGTCTGCCCGACTTGTGTACGGGTTCCGGTTGCGAATTGTCATAGTGAATCGATTCTGGTCGAAACCGACCGGCCGCTTTCCGTCGAGCAGGCCAAAAAGTTGTTTGCCGAAATGCCGGGAATCGAAGTTGTCGATGACCTGGACCGAAAACAATATCCGATGCCGCGTGATTGCGACGGGAGCGACAAGGTTTTTGTCGGACGCATTCGCCGGGACCTCAGCTCTCCGAATGGTATCGCTTTTTGGTGCGTCAGCGACAATCTGCGAAAAGGGGCTGCGACCAATGCGGTGCAGATTGCCGAGTTGCTGGTCGCACGGGATATGGTGCGATGCGGAATCTCCGCCTGACAATCGCCTACGACGGAACGAACTATGCCGGTTGGCAATTCCAGTCCAACGGTCCATCGATCCAGGAAGCGCTGGAGTCGGGCTGGCGAACGATTACGGGTGAACAGCTTCGAATCACCGCCAGCGGCCGAACCGATGCGGGTGTTCACGCACGCGGCCAGGTTTGCAGTCTTCAGACCGCGAGCGAACTCGATTGCGAGACGTTGCAACGGGCCGTCAACGCCAATGTTCCGCGGGACATCGTCATTGAACAAATTGCCGAAGCGCCACCAGGCTTCCATGCGATTCGCGACGCGGTCCACAAATGCTACGAGTATCAAATCGTGGCCGGTCGCCTGCGCGATGTGATGGCCAGTCGAACTGCGTGGCACGTTGGGGACATGCTGAACATTTCCACGATGCAGCAAGCCGCAAAATGCCTGGTTGGCAAACACGACTTTGCAAGTTTTCAGGCGACCGGCTCAATCCGCTTGTCCACCATCCGGGAGATTCGCCGGCTGACCGTTGAGTGCAGGGAACGCGACGAGCGACAGTATGTTTCGATTGAAATTTCCGCTGATGGATTTCTTTACAACATGGTTCGGATCATTGCCGGGTCGCTGGTTCAGTTAGGACGTGGCACCAGAAGTGTCGAATGGATGGCGGAATCACTGGCGGCCAGGGATCGTTCGACGAGCGGCCCAACAGCACCTGCTTTGGGACTTTGCATGGTCTCGGTTTGTTACCCGGGCAATTGCGTTTGTGGGGCAGGGGAGTGTCCGGCGGGAAAAGGAATCATCGAAGAAGACGATCCGGCCTGACCGGCAGTGAAATTGGCACCCTGGCGCGGGAGTTGTCGCCTGTCCGGCTTTTGCATTTCCAACTAAACTCGTACTACGGAATTCCCGGTCGCTGTCGTGATCCTTGGCGTCCTGGTCCGGGATGCATCATCAACAACAAACGAACTGGCAGAGAGTGGTTGCAGGTCGCGATTTTATTGGACCCTATCAGCTGGTCAGGCTGATCCGGGCCGGGCAAACGACCCAGGTCTGGGAAGCCCTGCGCGAAGGTCAGGGAGATCGGGTGGCCCTCAAGGTTGTCTCGGCTCAACACGCCACCGACAAAGTCGAGATCGGGCAGCTCAAACATGAAACAGCCGTTGCCCAGACCATGAATCATCCCAACGTGATTCAGATCTATCAGTATCACGATGAGTTTGGTCTGCCGTTCATTTCGATGCAGCTGTTCAACGCCCGCAACCTGAAGATTGAATTGCGTGAACGCCCGGAAATTTTGGACAGGAATATCCAGTCCATTGTGCGGCGGGCGGCGGAAGGGCTGGCTCATCTTCATGATCGGGGCTGGATTCATTGCGATATCAAGCCCGACAATTTTCTGGCCGACGAACATGGTAACGTCAAACTGATTGACTTTTCGATTGCCGAAAAACAAAAATCCGGCTTTAAGCTGTTTTCGCTTAAGTCCCGGGTGATTCGGGGAACACGCAGTTACCTGTCGCCGGAACAAATCCGCAAACAGTCGCTGGACATCCGGGCTGACATCTACTCATTCGGTTGCATGCTGTTCGAACTGGTCGGCACGAGAGCTCCCTTCACGGCCAGTAGTCCCGACGAATTGCTGAGCAAGCATTTGCGGGCTTCGATCCCGACACTTCAGGCCATCGAGCGTAACACCTCGACCGAGTTCTCCGATCTCGTTTACAAGATGCTGTCCAAGGAACCAGCCGGTCGGCCAAACAACATGCACGAGTTTTTGGTAGAGTACGACAAGTGTACGATCTTCCGCGCCGGTCTCAGGGGCCGCAGCAACAAGCGTCGAACCTGATCTGGCAATTTTTGTTTTCCGGTCATTCAATTTTTTCAATCGCGTTCAAACAGCAGCAGAGTTTTTCGACCATGGACTATCTGGCCTTTGAACAACCGATTGCGGATCTCGAATCTGAAATTCAGGCTCTGGACCAGCAAGGAAGCGATACGGCTGGTCGATCCGAACAACTGCGCGAGCTACGACGCAAGCTGACTGAGACGACTCGCAAGATTTATTCGGGCCTTGATCCGTGGCAGATCGTTCAGGTATCACGGCACAAAGACCGGCCGCACACGGTCGACTATCTCAACCTGGTGTTCGATGAGTTTGTCGAATTGCACGGCGACAGGAAATTCGGTGACGATCGCGCGATGCGGGTTGGCTTTGCCCGACTGGAAAACTACAAGGTGCTGGTAGTCGGTCACGAGAAAGGCCGGAACTTCAAGGAGCGGACAGAAAACTGTTTTGGCTGTGCCCATCCCGAGGGCTATCGCAAGGCCCTGGCGAAAATGAAGCTGGCCGCCAAGTTCAACATTCCGGTCATTTGCATGATCGATACTCCGGGTGCCTATCCTGGAATCGGGGCCGAAGAGCGCGGCCAGGCCCAGGTCATTGCCGAGAACATGTTTGAGATGAGCCGGCTGCCGACGCCGATTATTTGCGTCGTGATTGGCGAGGGCGGCAGCGGCGGAGCCCTTGGCATTGGAGTCGGCGACCGGGTGGCGATGCTGCAATTCGCTTATTACTCGGTGATCAGTCCTGAGGGTTGTGCCGGCATTCTCTGGAAGGGAGCCCAACATGCTCCCCGCGCGGCCACCAGCCTGAAGTTCACTTCGCAATATCTGCCCGGTTTTGGCATCGTCGATGACGTGATCGAAGAACCACTGGGAGGTGCCCATCGCGACCATCATCACATGGCTGCCAACCTGAGAAACTACTTCAAGAAATGCCTTCGCGAACTGTCCGGCAAACCGGTCGAAAAGATGCTGGAAAACCGTTATGCCAAGTTCCGCAAGATGGGCAAATTCCTGGAACCGGAAACGGTCGTCGAGCCCGAAGTCGCACCGGTTGAAACTGCTTAACCATCAACGTCCGGCCTGGCTTTTAACGGTATCCGTTATGTGCTTTCCCAATCCGGATTCGGATCGGCGATTTCCCGGTTCTCAACACACGGATTCAGCTGTGAATGGACACCCCATTTGCCCCACCACCAACGTCCGATAATGTTTCTTATGTTCGGTTGAGGCTGCGGAATGGGCGGATAATTGTGTACTGACCTGGAATTCGCCGATTCCTGCCCTGCTCACGCTCAGCTGTGTTTCGAAAACCCGCTGATTGCCAACCAAACTTCAACGTTGTGGCTGTCCGCCGGTCGTGCCTTTGAGCGCTTCGTTGAGTCCATTTTGAAGAGCCTGCGCTCCCTGGTTCAACAAGCGTTCTCTGTCAAGGTTGACCTGGATTCCTCCCTGGGATCCGGTGGAAAACGAAACTGGCAACTCGAACTGGGCCTGAATTGGATTGGCCGACCTGTTTCCGTCGTTGGCCACCGGCTGGTTGAAAACCCAGGGGCTTTGCTGGTTTGGGGCCTGTGGCGGCAATGATTCGGTCAGCCGGTCGTTCAGCTTTTTGACATACGGGTCCAGAATCTTGTGAAGCTCTGGCGGAACGACCGCTGAGAGCCGGTTGATCGAACTGGCAATCAGATTTCCCGAACGGGACTGGATTACGGCCCGCCTCATTGTGTCGCCCGGGAGAGTCGTGGCGAACATCGTGATAATCATACAGAGCAGGGCTCCTTTCACGGCGCCCAACAACGCTCCACTTTGCCGATCAAACTCTTTCAGCTGAAACTTTTCGATACTTCGCCGCACAAACCCGAACCCGATCCAGATGGCCAGACTCGTGCCAAGGTAGAGAATCGCCATCGAGGCGAACTGGCTCCACGGCTCTTCGGGCTTGAACAGGCCAGACAGCACTCCGCGAAAATTCAACGACACGAGGTAGCTGACGAAAATGGCAGCCACCGAAGCGATCTGCCACGCCAGGCCTTTCCAGAAGCCGAACAAAATGGCTCCGGCAAAAACAACCAGCATCACAATGTCATAGGTCGCAAACATCTTGGGCTCCGGTCAACGATATACGTTGAATGAGTGTTGCAGTTGGTCGTCCAGCCATTGATCTACGCAAGATCTGACCGGGAGTTTTCTGGCAGCAAACCGAAACCGGCTACAGTCCGTAAGTGGTAGCTCGCGGATCGACAGTTTCGGTCAGGAGATTAGCCGGAATCCCGGCGTCGCCTCAAGATGAATGCGCATTGCTAGCAGACAAGAATATTGCGCCAGCGGTTTTCCAATACCCCTGGCGAACCCATTTCGATAATCTCCCCGATGGACTCCGGGATATTGGACGGGAATCAGATACGACCGGCATCGCGCGCCGGGTTGTAAACAGGTTGTCATGGCAGACTTCAAAACACACATCACGACCAGCACCGTCATCGGTGTCGGATATGGCATCGCCGGTGGCATGTTGTTTGGAGTCTCACCCTCCAACTGCATCGTTGCGGGCGGATTGTGTTCGGTCGCGGGAATGCTGCCGGACCTCGACAGTGATTCGGGTATTCCGCTGCGGGAAATGCTCAGCTTCGTTTCCGTCGTCATTCCGGTAATGATGATTCACCGGTTCGAGCATCTGGGAGTTAATCCCGAGATCATGGTCATGACGGCGGGCGTGATGTACGTTGTCGTCCGTTTTGGATTGGGAGCGATTTTTCGGCGCTTCACCGTGCATCGTGGAATGTGGCACAGCATCCCGGCTGCACTCATCGCGGGGATGGTTACGTTTTTGGTTTGCATGTCACCGGAACTGGGAGTTCGGCTGTTCAAGTCGTGGGCAGTGGTATTGGGGTTTCTTTCGCACCTGTTCCTGGATGAAGTCTATTCGATCGACTTGCGCGGTCGCCGGGTGAAACAATCAATTGGCACGGCGATGAAATGGTACGGCAACAATCG
>JAYVKA010000402.1:0-2967 GCA_043768885.1 Planctomycetota bacterium | reverse complement strand
GTTGCTGCGGGCGATCAATCGCTGATCAACCAACTCGTCAATCATTACACGGCAGTGCGGGAATCGCTGTTCGGGCTTTTTGGAAAGCGCGCGACCGATAGTTGAACGATCATTTTTCGGCAGTGGCGACAGATCCGGCTGACCATGAATATGCTGGGCCGCCAACTGGGCCAAAGTCGTACCGGAAAACGGACGGCGACCGGTCAGCATCTCCTGATAGACAATTGCCAGGGCATATTGGTCGCTCTGCATCGACGGCCTGCCATCGAACAATTCAGGCGCACTGAACGAAGGAGTCAGGCCTCCCATCAGGGACTGGGACACGTCCTTCAAGTCCTTGACCAGGCCAAAGTCGGCCAGCTTCACGTGTTTGCCAACCAGCAGCAGGTTTTCCGGCTTGACGTCCAGATGTTGTAACTTGTGTTCGGTTGCAAGAAAGTCCAGCGCCTCGGCGGCCTCTCGCATGTAACGCAACAGTTCTTCGCGTGGAATGCCGTGTTGGCCGGCGGATGCATAGCTGTCGAACACGTCGCCCAGCGACCGGTCTGCCAGTTCCGTGATCACAATCAACTGTTGATCGACAACTTCGATGCGCTCGAGCGAAAGCAAAAACGGATGGCGCAGTTCCTTCACCCGGTCCAGCGATTTCAATTCGTCTGTAGCCCGACGTTCATCGTGGTATCCATACAGTATTTTGACGGCTTTCATCAGCCCGCCAGGTGCCTCGGCCTTGAATACTTCACCAAAGCCACCCGAACCAATCTTTTCGATGATTCGATAGCCGAGGATGTTGTCTGTTTTTAGTCCGGTTGGTTTTGCCACGACAGGAAACCTTCAAATACGATGATCAGGTAAACGCTTGCGCATTGCGTCCCCGGAAAACTAGGTTACTTCTGGCCAACTGAAGGAATTTTTTGCGCGACAATTTCCATTTGCCCTGACTTTGGAATTGACACAACCGTCAAAACCAGAACCAGCTCATCCAGACTTCGCGGGCCAGAAGACGCCGACTCCCCTAACGGTCGGGGGCCGGTTTTGATTCGAAGAAATACGGAAGTTGACTGCAAAATCAGTTCTTTGCAGCCGAGCCCGCCCCGCTTGCAAGAGTTTGGCTTTTGCCATCACGCAGAACGGCTGTGAAGTAGCTTTTGACGACGCGGTCAAAGTACTCACTCTTCAATTCCAGCTGCATTTCGTTGTATACGCACCAGTTGCGAATCTGGGACATCAGGTCCCTGGGATGACACCGGCGCATGTTTCGGCCGGTCGATGTGTAGTGACGTTCGATCAGGTTTGCAATGATGTCTGGCTGGTACTTGAATCCCAGCTGGGTGCAATACAGCTCGAACAACCTGTGAAATTCGGTGACATCCGGATCACCAACTTCGATTTTGTACGGGATCCGGCGAAGGAACGCTTCATCGACCAGATCGGACGGTTCCAGGTTGGTCGAGAAAATGATCAGCTGTTCAAATGGTACCTGGATCTTTTTGCCCGTCGAAAGTGTCAAAAAATCAATTCGGCTTTCGAGCGGCACAATCCAGCGATTGAGCAATTCCCTCGGTTCAATTCGCTGACGTCCAAAGTCGTCAATCAACAGGCAGCCGCAATTGCTTTTCATTTGCAGCGGTGCCTCGCTGATGTTGCTGTTCGGATCGTAACGAATCTCGAGTGATTCCAGAGTCAACTCGCCTCCGACAACGACGGTAGGGCGTTTGATTTTCAGCCAGCGGCGGTCGTGACTGACCAGGCCCAGCCCCTGTTCGTGGTCGTCTTCGACAACCTTGTGATAGGCACCGTCGTAAAGTTTGATGATCTGTCCGTCTTCGTAGATCGTCTGTGGCAGCCAGATTTCCTGACCGAAACACTGGGTAATTCGTTTGGCGAGCGTCGATTTGCCGTTCCCCGGTTCACCGTACAGGAACAGGCCCGCCCCCGAGTTGATCGCCGGACCGAGGCTTTCAAACATCGCTTCATCGACGCTGATGTCCGAGAAAGCTTTGCGCAATTGCGACGCCTTTGGACTTTCGGCGCGGATCGTTTGGGCTTCGGCACTGATCACATAGTCCATCATCGGAACCGGAGCGGCTCCGACATAGGAACAGGTTTGCAGATGTGCCTGAGCCCGTTCGCGACCGGATTCGGTCAACATGTAGTAGTAGTCGTTTAGCGGTGCCGACCCTTTGTGAACAATAATCTGCCGGCCCCGAAGACTTTGGAAGAGCTCTTCCATGATCGGAAACGGCAAGCACAGATCATTGGACAACTGCCGTCCGCTGCTCTGGCCAACGACTGCCAGGCGTTTCATTACGAGGCCTTCAATCAGGCTCAGGGGCAATCCCGTTTCGCCCAACGAGGTCGGTTCGGCGGGACGATAGGTCTCGTCCGACATGATGGCAGCCAACAGGCTGGCACCGAGTGAGCTTTTTTCATTTTGCAACATTCTGTTTCCCTTCGCGCGGATTTTCAGCCTTGAATGAATCAAAGGCTGATCGCGGTAGTCTAGGACGTGAACAACGTCCCAAATGGAAAAACTGCCAGACAATTCCGGATGTGCAGGTTTTGAGGAAAAACCGGCTAATTCCGGCCAACCGCGCAACCGGAATTTTCCGTTTTTTTTGGTTGATTTGCGATTCCGGCACTTTCCCGATGCTACATCCATGTATCTCCCGCCCGACTTTCGGGTGAAACGCCACCGAATAATTCGTTCACTCCACCTGGTCGATTGATGAACTTGATCGAAGCAGTCATGCGAAATCCCACACCATCCCAAGCTTCAGCCGAGGCGGGCTCCCGCGCCGAGTTGCCATCGTCCAGAGGCAAATGGCATTTGTCCGGACGGATATCCGAATCGGAACCGATTCGGCTGATCGAAGTCCACTCGGACATATTCACTGTCGGACGCAAGCCGGGATCAACCCTTTGCCTGCCACTGACTTGTGTTTCGGGTCACCACGCCGAATTTGA
>JAYVKA010000401.1:0-2859 GCA_043768885.1 Planctomycetota bacterium | reverse complement strand
GGTCTGGCACCGCGACGGAGCGATTTGGCCGTTCACTGTCGTCGGTCGTCCGCCCCAGGAAGACACAGCCTTTGGCGACTTGATTCACGAGTTGACCGGGCCGATTTTGCCGACGGTGTTACCGGGAGTCAAAGAAGTCAACGCGGTCGATGCGGCTGGCGTTCACCCGTTGTTGCTCGCAATCGGCAGTGAGCGTTACGTGCCGTACCGACCGACCGATCGCCCAGCGGAATTGTTAACCCAGGCCAATGCGATTCTGGGGCAAGGCCAACTGTCACTGGCCAAGTATCTCTGGATTTTCGACCAGGCCTGCGATCCGAATCTGAAAGCGAGCGACATCGAAGCGTTTTTTCAGCGGATGCTGGAGCGAGTGGACTGGACTCGAGATCTTCATTTTCAAACCCGGACCACGATTGATACGCTCGACTATTCAGGAGACGGACTGAACGAAGGTTCGAAAGTCGTTGTTGCCGCAACGGGACCGAAGCGTCGCGATTTGCCTACAGAAATCGCGGGAGACTTGCGATTGCCTGATGGATTTGGCGATCCGCGCATGGTGATGCCAGGCGTATTGGCGATTCGGGGGCCGAGCTGCGCCGTCACCCGGGAAATTGACCCGGCGATGAATCGGTTTGCGGACACTGTTCAGCCGGACGACGCGATCAATCGATTTCCACTTGTGGTGATTGTCGATGACAGCAAGTTCATGGCGCAATCGATCAGCAATTTTCTGTGGGTCACGTTCACGCGCAGCAACCCCGCGCCCGACATTTACGGCATCGGATCGTTCACCGATCGAAAGCATTGGGGCTGTCGTGGCAGCCTGGTCATCGACGCCCGAATCAAACCTCATCACGCCCCACCACTGGAACCAGATTCGGAAATCTCCGCTCGAGTTGATGCAATTGCCGCCAGGGGTGGTCCGTTGGCCAAGTGGTTGTAGTCTTTGCGAAGGGACTCGAATAATTGACGTGAAAATGCGACAATGCAAAAGGTGGTGACCAAAGGTGTCCTGCGAAGGAATCAGCATTGCCTTGGCCAAAGATGGAATTCGCGGAGTTGAGCACAGTGACGACCAAAGCACTCGAGAAAAAAATCGGTCGAATTAACCAGGGCGATTGCATCCGGGGAATGAGCCAGTTGCCCGACGGTGCAATGGATTTGGTATTTGCAGATCCGCCCTTCAATATTGGCTATGACTACGATGAGTACGAAGATCAGATGGCCAATGACGAGTACCTGGAATGGTCGGCCAAGTGGATGCAGCAGGTATACCGGGTTCTCAAACCTGATGGGACTTTCTGGCTGGCAATTGGTGACGAGTATGCGGCTGAACTCAAGATCGCGGCTCAGAAGGTTGGATTCCATCCCCGAAATTGGGTGATCTGGCACTACACATTTGGCGTTCACTGCAAGGGAAAGTTTACACGTTCCCATGCCCATTTGTTTTACTTCACCAAAGACGCCAGGAATTTCACTTTTTCAGCGGACGAAGTTGCAGTGCCGTCCGCGCGACAACTGATTTACGCCGATTCACGCGCCAACCCCAAGGGGCGCATGCCCGACGACACCTGGATTCTTCGGCCGCAGGATTGTGTTGATGGCTTCACTCCGGATGAAGACTCCTGGTATTTTCCCCGGGTCGCCGGGACTTTTAAGGAACGAGCAGGTTTTCACGGATGTCAAATGCCGGAACAATTGTTGGGCCGAATTATTCGGGCTTGTTCTCGCCCAGGTGAACTGGTGATGGATCCTTTTTCCGGAAGCGCAACAACCTTGGTTGTGGCCAAGAAGCTTCGGCGGAAATTCATGGGATTCGAGTTGTCGAGTGAATACACAAAACTTGGAACTCAGCGACTGGAATCGGTCGCAGATGGTGACTTTCTGGAAGGGAGCGAAGAGCCCAAGGTCGTTGGCGTAAGACAAAGAGTAAAAAAGGAACGGTCGACGCAGCCAAGTTCCGGCAAGGCCAATCAAATGCCGGAGTCGATTGCCAAGCTGTGTGACGAAATGCAGGGATTGCTTGAAGCGTTTGGGAAAACCAATCGGGGGTTTTCATTAGATCGACTTGTTCTTGATCCTGTATTGAACGGTGATTTTCAGGATCTTTGCGATGGCATGTCTTTGCCCGGTTCTCCAATGGAAAGAAACCGGTTTCTGTTCAGGTTGCGAAAGGCCGGGAAACTCAAGAATTCAGTGATTAACACGTCGATTAAAACCTGTATTTCCTGGAATCAGGTGGAGCCTTATTTGTTTGCCAGCGAAATTGCCTGGAAACGCGTCTCGGATTTGTACGCAAACGTCAGCTTGGACGAAATCTTCTGCGATCCAAGACTGGCTGAAATGTTTGACGAGGAAGCGAAGCGGCTCGCACCCGGTTATTCCTCGCTACAGTACCGATGGGCGGCTTTGCGATTGAGAAAAGAGAATCGTAATGGAATCCGCAGGGAATCAGAGATGACTCAGGACGCTTTGGGCATTCAGCGTTTTGATGAAAAAAATCGTCGAATGTTTGAAAGCCTGGATCTAAGAGGATTGCCAGACAGTCCTGCAGTATATGCGATTGGGCTGGAAAAAAAATCATGTTTATATTTGGGTGAGACATCCAGTTTACGGACCAGGCTAACTTCTCAACTTGATCCAGTCGCCATGAATTCCTGGGATCGGAAGGATCGCGATCCAGTTTCGTTGTCGATTTCATTTATTCAGGTATCGTCGATCAGTGATTATCGATTTGCCCGTCAGTTCAAAATGCAGAAGTGGTACCGGTCGGAATGGAACCGGAATCATGTACCTGCTGCGGCATCGTGATGCAGGAACTGGTCGATGCATTCGATGCCTGTCGAAATGGCTTCTCAC
>JAYVKA010000400.1:0-3820 GCA_043768885.1 Planctomycetota bacterium | reverse complement strand
CGCCACACTTTTTGCAGCCAGCAATGCTCTTGGTCAAAAAGGCGGTCATGGACATGGTGGCGGCGGAGGCGGAGGACACAACCACGGCGGTGGGGGCGGAAGCAGCTTTCTCAGCGTCTCGCCATGGGGAATCGGATACGGATATCAAAACAACAACTTCGGAATCTCCGTCGGACCCGTCGGCGGAGCACTCCTCAACGGCGGTTATGGTGGTAACTACGGCGGCGGATATGGCGGAAACGTTTACAATTCGGTCCCGTATTACAACTCCTACGTTGATCCGTATTACAGCCAACCCATAATGCCGATGGCAACACCGGGTTACATCGTTCCATCACAATCGACTTATTACACCCCACAAGGCATGACAACTTCGGGACCAGTAATGAGTTCACCCGGATACCCCAACGATTACGGAAACGGAATGGTTGCTCCTACGCTGGCGAACCCCGGCGTTTCAAATTCTCAACCTGCTTCCCAGCCCGCCACGACCAGCAACATGCCTGGCCGCCCGGTCGGCAACACCTGGTTTGACCAGTCCCTCATAGCCTTTCGCAATGGCGACTACACAAACGCAAATCGTCTGGCAATGCACGCGATGCTGGATACACCCGATAACGGATGGCTGAAACTATACGCTTCCCAGTGTCAGTTTGCGGTCGGCAATTACGTGGCCTCGGCCGAACTGGTTGCTACTGCGCTGGAGACTGCCCCGGACGAACAATGGATCTCCGTCGTCGCCAACTTCCGCGAGTTCTATCACCGCAACGACTACGTGACTCACATGAAAGCACTCGAAGACAAGATCCAAAAGGAAGACACCAGCTCGTGGGGAAAAGCCCTCCTCGGTTATCACTACCTGTTCCTCGGACATCCCGAATCGGCAAAAAAAGTCCTCGACGCTTCGTTGCAGATCAACCCCAAGGATCCGATCGCAGTCCGTTTGCAGCCCCTGGCCCAACCGCTCACAACATCGAAACCCGGCAGCGTCGACTCACCCACGCCGGCCCTCGACGCAGGCAAACTGCCTCCGCTCCAACCCGAAGAACTCCGCTCCGACAAATCCGTTCTCGACCGGAATTAGTAGTCGGACGAAAACACCTCTAGTCACGAACTGCAGGACTGCACCACAGGCGGCGCGGAATCGTCCCTGCCAGCGAAATCAGGGTCAGTACGCCCATGATTCCCGCCATCAGCATCACCCTATCGACTTGCCAGGCGAAGTTACCCAGTTCGATGCTGACGAATCGGCCGCTGTCGCCGTAGCTGTGAAGCCCAACGCCCAGGCGATTGACCATCTCCCACGACCAGATCGTGACGACGATGCCGACAATGCTGAGCGCGGCAATTCCCCGGTCACGAATAATTCCGGCCCATCGCGCGTGCAACGGAACCGCATTCCAAAGCACAATCATCAGCGCGCCGTTTTCTTTCGGGTCCCAGCCCCAGAACCGGCCCCAGGAATCGTCTCCCCATAATCCGCCCAGCACCGTTCCGAAAAAGCTGAGCAGCAGCGCAAACGCCGTAACACCATAAACCAGCCGCAGCAGATCACGGCTTTCTGATTTGCTCATTCCGGCCGAAAAAACCGAGCGGGCCATCCAGAAAAGACCGACCATTCCGGCTGATGCCGTCGCCGCGTAACCCATCGAAATGCAGATCACGTGCGTGCTCAACCAAAACTGCGTATCCAGCACCGCCCGCAACACGATCATCGTATCGCCATCCGAAACGCTGATACTGAAGGCCCACAACAACGTCAGGACTCCAAAGATCGAACCCAACAGCGAGCCGATTCCGATTCGGGTCATCCGTTCGACAATCTGCAGCATCACGACTGTGCCCATGCTGACAAACACAAATGAAGAATAGAGATTGGTCACCGGTGGCCGACCGGTAACGATGACACGCATGACCAGCCCCGACAAATGAACAGCCACGCCCAACCAGACGATCCACGACGCCGCCCGGGAAAACGAAACACGCTGGCCAATCCAGCCCAGTGCACAACACAACCCCGCAATCAGGTACAACACCGTTGCCGCATAGAACGGCGACAGCCGATACAACTGCACTTCGGTATCAATACCCGACATCGTTCGGCCATCGACTGCGTTGGCACCAACAACTGTCAGATGATCCCTGGCCAATTGGTCAAACCGATCTCCGTCCCGATCGCGCCATGCCTTCCCCAGCCCCAGCAAGTTTTGGTAGTTTTTGGCAAACTCCGGAGTGACGGCCAAGTCTGCCTTGCCGTAAATGCCGCGCACCAACTGCCGCATCTTCGATCGATCTTGCTGCAATCTTTTCTGCGGTTCCGTTCCGTCTTGCCGCATTTGTTCCTGAATTACGGCAATCACCACTTCAACCTGCGGCAAGACCTCTGGCCGATACATTTCCTTGATCGTCTGCGGAAAACTTTCGAATGACTGGGACAATCGCTGTCGAATTGCCTCGATGCCGGTGAGCCCGGTTTCTTTCTTGATCATTGCAACAACCGATTCATCCTGAACCACCTTTTCGATAATCTGGTCCTGAATCAGCTCGTCGCGCAATTGACTGAGAAGTTCTTTTTCGGCGATAAAGTCAGACACCGCGTTAAGGTCATCCGAGCCAGCCACGATTCCGTACTCGTGAACCCGCTCCATCCAGTGAGCGGCACTCAACGTCAGCCACAATTGGTCCTTGTTGCCGGTCGGCACAACCAGCGGCATGTCGAGTTTGTTCGCAATCTCTTTTACGGCAGCCGTCTGATCCGAAAACCCGCCGACGAATTGGGATGGATCGGCAAAGGCGGCCCTGATTCCATACAACCGCCCGAGCTTGTCACTCAAGACCCGCATCCGCTTTTGCGTATTGTTCCATTTTTCATCAGGCAACTTTTCGGCCGCTGCCAATGCCTGAACAATCTTGTCCCGCGCACCATCCAGTTCCTTGAGCGAATATCTGAACCCGGTTCGTGGGTGCAGCCCCAACTCGCCCAGCAAATTCAAGTCTTCAATCCGAAACACGAGATATTCATCGTGGCCTGGTTCCGCAAAGATCGTATCTGCCAGCCATTGCAGCGCAGGCACACGGGTTTTTCCATCCGCCTCCAAAACCGTTTCGCGATGACCAAACATGCGGGCCGTGTTCCGGGCCAGACTTTCCAGAGGCTGAACCCGCCCATCCAGCGTCATCGGTATGCGGGCGAAATTGTCCAGTGGCATCTTGTCCGCACCAACCGCTGCTTTGGGGGGACGCATCGACTTGGACAACTCGCTTCCCATGAAAGTCAGCGCGATCAGGAACGGAATCCAGAATGCCAGCCGCGCGCCCCAACCACGACCCTTTGCGTCATTTGCCGTGACAAGTCTATCTGATCGCCCGGCGGTGGATGCAAGGAACTTGACCAGCATCGAAAAAAAGTGGCCCATCAAACCGATTACCACGTACATGCAAGCAACGTAGGGAATCATCCAGCCCTGGTTCTTCACAATCTGAAGGACGGTGTACTCGCGTCCGTCAGGAAGCCGCTCGTAGCCAGTTTGATAAAACGTCTCATTGCCGTAACGCAGCGGATTGTTCATCCAGATTTCGCGACGGGCATCCGTCACGCCCTGTTCGGCATGATTCAACCGAATCGTCGATTCATAAGTCCTGGGAATGGCGGTCCCAACATAATTTTCGCTGCTGACGTCATCCAGACTTATTGAGTACGGCTTGTATACGTGCTTCAGGCGCAAACCGACTTGCCACGGTATTCCGTCCACTTCGATCGTGTCACACACGTCGTTGGCTTCGGCCAGTTGGCTGACCAGATAAACTCCGATCAAGCCCC
>JAYVKA010000399.1:0-2051 GCA_043768885.1 Planctomycetota bacterium | reverse complement strand
CGGAGCAAGCCAGTGGGAGATCCAGTTTTGCCGACGGGCGTACAGACATCTGGAGCCTCGGTGTCATGTTGTACGAGATGGTTTCCGGAGTGAAACCGTTTCAGGGAAAGCTGACGGAACTGCTGTACTGGATTTGCAACAACGATCCGAAACCGCTGCGTAAAGTCCATCCGGAAACGCCGATTGACATCGAAACGATCTGCACGAAATGCCTGACCCGCGATCTCGACAAACGTTTTCCCACCGCCAGGACGCTGGTTGATGAACTTGGCCGATACGAGCGTGGTGAGCCGATTGTATCGCGACCGATTGGGCCAATTCATCGAACCTGGTTGTGGGCAAAACGAAATCAGGCCGTCGCCAGTTTGTTGGCAACCGTCGCGGTGACACTCTTGATCGGTTCCATCGTTTCAACATCATTCGCTTTGAAAGCCTACCGGGAACAAAGAAATCGGGCATTCGCACAATTACAGGCCCTCAAGACCTCCGAAGCCAGTGCGCTCCCCGGGATCTTTGAAGCTCTTGCTCCATTTCGGTCGACGGTGTTGCCGCGACTGAAGGAACAACTCGACGGAGCCGACACGACACCCAATGAGAAACACCGAATTCGGATGGCTGTTCTCGAATTGGAAAACGATCCCGTGCAACGCGAGCGGTTGGCGGGCGAAATGGTGGATGACCTGTTGACGGCGGACGCCGGGGATTTTTTCGTCTGCCGACAATGCCTTCGCTTTCGAAAAGACGACTTGACCGAACGTTTGTGGGAAACGGCGCTGGATAACTCAAACTCCAATGCGATTGGTCGCAGATTTCGTTCGGCGGCAGCGCTGGCTTTGTATGATCCAGAGTCTCAAAACTGGGAAACCGTGGCTGCCGATGTGACGGGCTTTCTGACGGCAATCAACAATCAAGTCGAAATGGCTTATTGGTTGCCGTCATTTGAGTTGGTTCGGGAGTCGCTCAAGCCAACGTTGGTAAACGCCTTTCTTGATCGCGACGATGCGGTCGATCTAACCCCCGTCCGGGCAGCGACCATTCTGGCCCAAATGTTCATCGATCAAACCGAGTTTCTGGTTGGCCTGGTTCCTCACGCCACGCCACGACAAATTCCACTGTTAACGGATGCGTTGAAAATCGACCGCACGGATTCGATCCAGCGACTACAGGCGAATCTGGAAAATATCGAGAGTTCCGATCAACAAAAATCGCGTCCTGTGTCGCAAAAATCGAACCTGATTACGACGTTGATCCAGCTTGGAGATCCGTATCAGTGGAATCGCTTTAACAATGGCCGGGATCCATCGGTTGCAACGGATCTGATCGAACGTTTGGGACCTGCGTCTACGCCTGTCGATTTCCTGTTGGAGAAAGTCCTGCAGTGGACTTCAATCGAACCCGATTTACTATCCGGAATCCTGTTGTCATTTGGGCAATTCAAGCAGAATCAGATCCTCGATACTCAAAAGGAAAACCTGCTGCCGACGCTGCTGACGATCTTTTCGGAACACGCTGACGCGCGCGTCCATTCCAGTGCACGATGGCTGCTGGCCAAATGGCATTTCAACGACGACATGTTGGGCCGGGAAAAACAACTGCGCCGCAAAACGCCGGAACCAGACAAGAACTGGCATGTGGATCTGGCGGGCAATACATTCGCTTTATTTGGACCCATCGATTCGTTTGAAATGGGTTTGAACAAATCGTTTTCCGATTTGCCTGGCTTTGACAATTCCAAAGTCGTTGATGAACCGTTGCATAAAAAACAAATTCCCCGGCGATTCGGGATTTGTATTCAAGAGGTGACAATTGGCCAATACGAAGAATTTGAAGCGGAATTGGTTGGTCGAATGAAAAAACAGATTGTTGAACTGGAAAGACAACTGGCTGCGTTGAATGAGTCCAAGGAATCGCCAATTGGTCCAAAACAAGATGCTCAAGCAAAAGTTGAAACTGCCGCAAATAGCGAAGAGCCAAAGGTTGAAGAACCAAAAACGGACGCCGATGCAAAAACCAAGGAACTGACCCGGGCCATCAAAGGGCTTGAGTTCAAA
>JAYVKA010000398.1:0-2276 GCA_043768885.1 Planctomycetota bacterium | reverse complement strand
GCGGGCTTTGCGCTGCCCCAGGCATCCGCTGATACCCGTTTGCCATTCGGAGCCTCAAAGTCTCGTGCTTTCAATGCTCCTTCCGAAGCAATCCGTTTCAAGACGGCCTTCATCACTTTTTTGTCAGGCGTACGCCAGTGTTTTTGCCCGGCCGAGATCGCATTCATATACAGCAAGCAGAACCGAAAATCCTCCATCGGCAGGTAGGCGGCTGCGTGGGACCAGTACTCAAAGACTTTCCGTTTGCGCTGCAACGCATCGAGTTGTTCTTCGCGATACCCCGGAACTCGCGCCCAAATCGTATGGTGATGAGCCCGATTAATGACCGAGATGGTATCGATCTGGACATAGCCCAGCCGCCCGATGCAATCCAGCACCGCAGCATCTCCGCGCCCAAACGGATTGCTTTTATGAAGGCCGTGTCGGGCGAGGACAAGACGCCGCGACTGTGGTGCTGACAATTCGATCATGCACCCACGATACGGCACGCACCACTTTGTTCAATCCCTGACCAACAATCCGGGATCCCCTTCTTCATTTTTCTGCCATACATCTTTTTGCCATCAGCCTGCGCGTACTTCATTCGGTCCGTGGTTTGGAAAAGAAATTTGGCAAAAAATGTGTGGCGAAGTATGGAGGTTGAAAAATAGCGGATGCATGATCGATTGGATGTTCCGTAAATTCCGGACTCGATTATCGCCTGCGCCTGCGGTAGCCGATCATGCCGAGTGCTCCCAAGCCGAGCAACGCCAGGGAGTTTGGTTCCGGAATTGGAGCCAGGTTGACTCCGTTGCCGCCGTTGTACAACTCGGAAATGTCGGTTGCACTCAGTGTTCGGTTCCAGATTGCGACCTCATCTATCTGGCCACGAAACGTCGATGCCGCAGTGCCGAACCGGTCGGCACCGATGTGTAGTCCGGTGGTGGAAGCCAGCGGGGTGATATCTCCTGCGCCTCCAGCGGTATCGACAAAACCCTGCAGCACACCGTTGATGTACAATTTCCCGGCGGCACAGGCGGTACTGCCAACTGATGTGCCGTTCAGATCCGACGCGGAAGTTGACAGTTCGACGTGGTGCAACCAAACCCTTGGGATCACCTCAAAAACAAGTTCCGGATTTGCCGCCACATCGGGAGGTCGAAGCTCCTGCCGAGACAGGACAGTCGACTCGAAATTGTTTCGGCGGGAGCCTCAACCTCCCGAAAACACCGAACTTAATGTTGGCGTGATCCTTAGGGAGGGTCAGGCCCGGAGTCTGGACAATCCGGCTACAATCTCCTGGGCCATTTTGTGTGGACGGTTAGGTGCCGGCCACGATTTCCATGAACGGCATCCTGCCGGGTCCTGTGGTTTTGCCGCCAATGCGGTGGCAATTCAGACTGACAGGACATTGGAGCGGCCATCGCCATTCCCGTTTTCCATTTGCAAGTATGGAAACGCGAGCCCAGTTTTTCAGGCTTCAGTGCCCGCGGACGAAACCATGAGTATTGCGAAACTGATCGAGAAACGCACCCGCATTGTCGGCGATATCATTGAGCCGCATGTACATGACAACCAGCAGTTGCTGGATTTCGGCTGCGGCAACATGGAGATACCGGGCTACATTTTAAAACAGAAGAAAGTGAGTTTCACCGGGGTGGATGTGATTGACTATCCAAACGCCCAACATGATTTTCAGAAACTTGAGCCCGACGACGCGCTTCCCTTTTCTGACGATCATTTTGATGCATCTATCGCCTGTTTCGCCCTGCACCACACCAATGACCCGGAATTCTTTTTTCGGGAGCTTATTCGCGTTGCCCGGAAACGAATCATCATTCTTGAGGACACCTTCAACACATGGGTCGGAAAAGCCCGCACGAAAGTGATCGACCGGATTTACAACGGCAATTTTCTGTTGAAGCATGCGGGAGGAAGCGACATGAACATCCCCTACAATTTCAAATCGGTAAAGCAGTGGAAGGCGTTGATTGCGGCGAGCGGTTTGAAGACGATTGAATTCAAAAGAATTTATCCCCATCCGCTCCCCTTCATCCCCGCTCACAACATCCTGATGGTGATCGACAAGTGAATGCATAGCAGACGAACGGCAAGCGAGTTGACTGGTTTGTCCATTGTCGATTTCGGAAAGTCCTTTACTCAATCCCCTTTTTTCCAAAAACCCACAAGGTGGACCTGCTGCGGACAAAAACGGTGCCGTGTGCCAATGCCGGAGTTGCCCAGACCGGTTCTTTCAAATCGACAGCCGACAACAGTTTGGGAGTCACAGTGGCCGC
>JAYVKA010000397.1:0-4785 GCA_043768885.1 Planctomycetota bacterium | reverse complement strand
TGACCGATCGTTCCCGTTTGGCCAAAGTCCACGGCCGTGTTGGCCTTGATCCCCCATTTGTCACTCATGCGATATTGCAGGTTCGCGTTTACGATGTTGCTGCTGATCGGACCTTCGATTGAACGGTAACCGACGTACAAGTTTCCGTTCCCTGGCCGGCTGAGCTGAACTCCCAGACTGGCCGTCTTCAAACCTTCCGAATAAAAATCCGCCATCCCGTCCGAGACCAGTGAAACCCGGTCGCCGATATGCCAACGGAAATCGTATTCGAACAATCCAGCCGTCGATCCAAAGTTGTCACGATCCGCCACCGGGAACAGCACGACCTGCGTATCGAGTGTGATCCAGTCGATAATCCGTTCGCGGCCCGGCACTCCCCGTTTGGTCTGCAACCGTTGTCGCGCACCAAGTTTGATCGCGGTCATGTCATCGGCAATTTCGGGTACCGAACCGCTAACCCATCCCTGCATTCCGCGACGGAAAGCGTAATAACGCTCGTCGTACTTCAACGCGACATCGCCTCCCTTGGGAATTCCAAAAGTGTTGAACGCCAGCCGATGCCGAAACGCCTCCTGGGCATCGTCGTCCAGCGGATCGTACAAGGCCAGTTCATCCAGGTTCTGTGAAGAGTCCGCGTAAAGAAATTCGGTCTCGAGGGAAATCTTGTGAGCCAATCCGTTGACGTTCCACATCGTGCTTTGAATCGTCGGATCGACTTTCCAGAACGGCACGCTGAATCGAATTCCCGTCTGACCGTAACCCCGCAACAAATCGTTTTGATCCAAAGCCTCTTCCCAATAGCTCAAATCGCCCAGCACGTACGGCACAACCTTCACCGGGCCAACCTGCATTGGCATGTCGATTTCCTGACGCGTAGTCGCGCGAAATCCCTGTGTGTCTGCGGATTCCCACGCCAGCAAATCAAATGCTGCAAGATCGACCGGATCAAGCGGCGAGTTGGCCGGCCGGAACTTGGCATATCCAAAACTGGAATGCCCATGCCATACCAAACGGTCTCCCAGCAGCGGTTGCCCCAAAACAAAATGATCCAGCCTCGGCAGCCACGACGTCTGCGTAAAGAAGTCGTTAACCTGCACGTCGGCGATCAGGTTCCACGATTGCGTTCCAACATCCCGCGACAGCCAAACACCAGTCGTGTAGTCTTTTTCGGTATCCCACCGCCGTTCGTAGTATTGCTCCAAAAAGTTTCTGTCCGTCAGGTAACCGACTTCCGCCCGCAAATCCAGGCCCGGTTCAAATCGGTGCCGATGGCGGCCAAGGAAATTGCCGCGACGCTCGACTTCCGGAACCAGTTTTGTTCGGCCACGGCCAAGGTTATCCAGTCCGGAATCGTTAATAAACCAGGAGCGGGAAAATCCTTCGGCGCGTCCCGAATAACCAAGGAATCCATCCCGCTGGTAATCTGTTTCCGTGCCATACCCCAGTCCCCGTTCACTCAAATAGTCCAGCACTCCGATCCATCGCGTGTTTTCGGGCCGATTGCGAATGCCCAGAAGCTGAAACATGTTCCAGCCAGTCATCAACTGCGAACCAAAAATCCGGTCGTTACCCAACCGAATCCGGTCGAGGTAGATCGTCGGGTCGTTCAGACTCGTTCGAAAACGGGGCCAGTAAAACACCGGCGTGTCGGCGACATAAATCCGGTTGTTGCGGCTCTCCGCAAAATACTCGTCAGTCGTTTCCGCCAATCCGGTCGCGTAGTCGACCGCAGCCCGCCCCGTCGCCGGATCGAGTTTCGTTTGTTGTTCTTTGGTAATCGTCAACCGGTCCGATTGCAGCCAATATCGCGGCACGGCCATGCGGCTGGTCGTCATCGCAGGGCCAAGAGCTTCGATTGTGTTCGCGTCCATTTGCTGAATCACGTCGCTGCGCAAACGCACCAGCCCGTCGTAACTTTGCATCGGAGTCAGCATGTCGGCGTCGAGAATCGTGCCGCGTTGCAGATTCGCATCGTAATACATGCGGTCAGCGTAGATCGTTCGGGTTCCCTGGACGTAGACGACGTTGCCTTCGAGATAAATTTCCCAGCGGCCATCGCCATCGTTCAAATCACTTTGCCATGCGACGATGTTATCGGCCAGGATCGTAGCCTGGCTGTTTCGCCCCTGAGTCGGCGGACCACCCGCTACTGCAAGATCAGGGCTGTCAACTGTGACACGCACTCCACCGCTGGCGACCCAGACCCACTCGTTTTCGTTCGCCGGATTTCTCTTTCTGTTCAGATTCAAATCGACCATCGAGTCTCGGGCCTTGATGTCGACCATGGTCCGTCCGCTTTGTCGCGCTGCACCAGCCGGGTTTTGGGTTGTGCCGGGTTGCGTTCCGGTTTGAGGCGAGAAAACCTCGTGTTGTGAGTTGGGTGGAAACCAGTCCGGTGCCGCATCCTGGGGCCGGATCGTTTGAACCTCTCCGGTAAACGGTGAAATCAGTTGCTGAATCGCAGGCCCTTCCTGGACAAACTGGACCTGGCGAACCGCCGAGTTGGCTGATTGATTCAGCGCCGCAAGCGCCCGTTCATAAATCGGCGGGGCCGTGGCTTCGCCAGTTTGAGCCTGTGGTGGAAACCGGACTCCGGAATCTGTAAAGAACCGGCCCATCCACGATCGTTGCTCTTCGATTCGGCTGGGTGCAGGTTCCCCATAGGCCGCGCTGCGAATCAGATCGATCGAAACATTGCTTTCCAGATACACGATCACGCGAGTCGTGCGATTCGACGCTTCCGCTTTAGGACCTTCGTCCAGAGTCTCACCAGCGATCGATCGCAGTTGTTGATCGTCGCCAATCAGAATGATCCCTTCGTCACCCTTGGCTACTGTCGACCCCTGGGCAACTTCGACCGAACCCTGGACATGAACGACCTGCATCTGGCCACTGTTCCACGATCGAACATTCGTGGCGTTGATCGAGACGGGACTGATCGGATCCGGATTGCGAAACAAAATCTCCTGACCATGCCCGACGGAAAAAACCAATAGTCCGTTCGATCCAAACACCACGATCAAACAAATTGCCAACAGCAATCGGCTCTGTGACAGGCGTGGACCGGCAAAACACCTGGTCATTTTTTGACCGGTTTGCATGGTTCGGTTTTTTCGCCGAAAGACGTTCAAGTGTTTGCCAGATTCAGGACGAAAAAGAATAGGAGCGAATGCGCGCGGACTTTTTTTGGGATACAAAAACTACGCGCAAGCAACTGTGCACGACCCGAAATGCGGACGTGCCATCTTGCTTTCATCACTTCATTGGCCACAATCGCGCGCAGTTCTTGCGGCCCAGACCCAAAATTTGGGTGCGGGAGTATAATGAGGGCCATCTGGGGGGGCAACCCAAGTTAAAACCTTCCCCATTCGCCCAGTTTGCGCCATTTTCATTTTGAGCGTGGCACATGCTTCCAGCTTGTGATGGACCCCATCGACTCATGTCCGATACCCAACTCATCACGATCCAAACCACCTGCGGCGACCGCGAGGCATTGTCCAACATCGCCAGAGACCTGGTCGAAATGCAGTTGGCGGCATGCGTGCAGATCAGCGGGCCAATCGAGAGCGTCTACGTCTGGAACGGCAAACAAGAAGCCAGCCAGGAATGGCTGCTGTCCGCCAAGACTTCACGCAAACTGTTCGATCAAGCGAGCGCACGAATCCAGGAACTGCACCCTTACGAAGTGCCTGAGATTATCGCGCTGCCGATCACCGCGATATCGCGAGGCTATCAATCCTGGATGGAATCCCAATTGCTGCCCAACAAATAGCATGGGACCCCGTCCCGTGCCCGAACAAATCAGCACCTCTTCAAAACCTGCCAGCCGGACTGCGGTCACCCTCTGCCATGCGTACTTCGGTTTGTTTTTCGTCGAGAGTTTCGGGAACCAGACTGAAGCAGCTGAGGAAAGTGATCGCCCGATTGTCGAGTGCCTCAACTCTTGCCGGCCCGGTGCCTGGATTCTGAAACAAATTGCGGGCCAGTTTTTCCATCCTTTCTGTCGTTTGCCGGTTTTGTGTAGCAACCACGACCCGGTTATCCTCAGCCCACGCAACAATATTCCATTCCTGATTCCATTCCTGCAGCGGCGAAAATGCGAGTCGCCCATTTTCGAAGTTGCATTCGAGTTGAAAATGAAGAAATCGCGTTGAATGTTCGCCGGAAATTGGTGACGAAACCTTCCAGCCAAGATTGGAAAAGGAATCTGCGGCCGCCATTCCAATGGAACCGGACTCAGCACTCAGGATCGTCGAGAACGATTTGATTCGGCTCGATTCGATGGAGCATTGAACATTCAACAGGTCGGCAATGCCCGTCATATCCAGACACGTTCCCGAAAACAAGTGGCGTAAATCCGCTTGCGTCAACGAACCGCCAACCGCGCCGTCCATTCGGCCTGCCGCATCGACTGCGATGGCGATCTGCCCCGAAAATTGCCCGGTCGGCAGTAGCGACTCAGCTTCCGGCCAAACCGCTTTCGCCAACCAAACGGGAATCATTGAATCGCCAGTCGCAACGCGAACCAGTTGTCCGCCGGCAGCCGAGTTCACTGGTTTTTCAATCATGATTTCGACTGGTGGAGCCGCCGAAAGTCCCGCGATCTGAAACCGAATCGCCGCGACAGACCGATCGGAGTCCGTCGCGAAATGAAAAACCATCGGCGACAAAATCAGTTGCCGCGCCGGGTCATTCGGAAACTCCCGATCAGAAACAATAACCCTTTGGCACCGCAGAACCATCGGCGTCGATGAAGTCAAACCGGCCTGAGTCGTTGGTAAAGCC
>JAYVKA010000396.1:0-3787 GCA_043768885.1 Planctomycetota bacterium | reverse complement strand
GAGGTCATTGCCACGGCGATCGGAAACCATTTTCGAACAAAGATTGCATGCATGGAATTGAAGTGCGGAATGTCAGGGGCGAAATGAGAATCGGATTCTTGATGATAACGGAAACAATTCGTCGCGGCTGGTTTGCCGTTCTTGTTTTGCTGGTCGCAATGCTGTGCATTTCCGTTGTTGCACAGGATGACGCAATGCAGCAGCTCAATCCGAACATGCTGCCGCCAATGCAGCTGGATTTGAAGGCGATTGATGCGGAGGGAATACGACGGATCGAATCGAAGTATCTTGTTTTGTTTACGGATTTGCCGGCTGACGAAGCGACGGACGCGATTCCGGGGCTGTTTGAACAGGCGGTTCCACAATGGTGTGATTATTTCGGAGTCAAACTGGCCAGGACCGAACCGTGGCGGATCACCGCGTTTCTAATGCAGGACAAAGAGCGATTTCGCAAGGCCGGATTGATGCCGGACTATTTGCCGGATTTCCCGACCGGCTACAACCGAGGGCACCATTTTTGGGTCATTCCCCAGCCCGGAAACTATTACACGCGGCATCTGGTTTTGCACGAAGGGACTCACGCGTTCATGCAGTGGTTCCTGGGCGGTAGCGGTCCAGGCTGGTACAGCGAAGGAATGGCGGAACTCATGGGGCTACACCGGATTGATGAGGAGGGAAAGCTCTCGATTGGTATCCGGGTCATGAATCGGGAGCAGACGGAGTACTGGGGACGGATTTCGGTAATTCGAAAGGAAGTCGATGCTGGTCGACAAATCAAACTGGACGAGTTGATGGACGCCCGACGGTTTGGATTTCAAAGTGTCGATATGTATGCCTGGAGTTGGGCGGCCTGCGAATTTTTGTCGGGGCATCCGCTTTCGAAAAAGCGATTTGCGCAGATGGCCGAACGGGGCAGCGACACTTCGCCCGCCTTCGGTGCAAGACTGCGGCGGTGGTTGAATGACGACTGGGTGACGATCGAACAGGACTGGCGATTATTCATTGATGAAATCGAATTCGGCATGCAGTCCGAAGCCAGTCGTATTACGGAATCTGAGAGCGTCGAAGAAGATGGGGCGACTTTGGTGACCGTGGATACCCGCCACAGTTGGCAGCGAACGGAAATTCAAATCGAAGCGGGAAAAAAGTACAAGTTCGAACCGTCAGGACGATTCACGGTTGCATCGGGGGAGCAAGTGCGTGGGCAAAAACCGTGGCCATGCGAGGCGGGTGGGATCACGATTCGCTATTATCAAAAACGTCCGCTGGGAATGTTGATGGCCGGCGTAGTCACTGATCCGCCTGGCGACGAAGTCGTCTCGGCAGTCAGCGGGATTGGTTTGGGAGGCGAGTTTGAATTTCCCGTGTCGGGCCGGCTGGTTTTGCGAATCAATGAAAGCCCGGCGAGGATGGACGATAACGACGGCCACTTGTCGGTTCGCATGACGTCCGGCAAATGACGCGACAATTCGGGCTCTGGGAAACGAGCCGTTTTTGCGTCACAATCGTTGGCGCGCACCCGTGTCCCCGACGCCTGAAGGTAGTGGAAGTTGGCAAACTTCCCAAAGTACCTGGGAAGCAGAGGTATACGCGGAAGTATAGCAACTTCCACTACCCCAAGTTAATTGCGTAAGTCATTTCAAAAATCCGATTGAAAATATCATGAGTCTATTGCAGCAACAAGATTCGGAAATCCACAAGCTGATTTGCAGCGAAGCCATGCGGCAGCATGACGGGCTGGAGATGATCGCGAGCGAGAACTACACCAGCCCCGCCGTGATGGAAGCTGTCGGCAGCGTGCTGACGAACAAGTATGCCGAAGGCTATCCAGGTCGGCGATACTATGGCGGCTGCGAATACGTCGATGTGATCGAGAACATTGCCCGCGATCGGGCCTGCAAGCTGTTCGGTGCCGAGTTTGCCAATGTTCAGCCGCACAGCGGCTCGCAGGCGAACCAGGCTGTTTACCTGACGCTGGTAAATCCCGGCGATACGATCCTCGGCCTGGACTTGGCTCACGGCGGACACCTGACCCACGGGATGAAGCTGAACTGCAGCGGCATTCTCTACAACTTTCATCATTACGGCGTTCGCGAAGATGACCATCGGCTGGATTTCGACCAGATTGCACGAATGGCCCGCGAGCACAAACCGAAGCTGATCGTTGCCGGTGCGAGTGCCTATCCGCGCGAAATTCCCCACGAAAAGTTTCGGGAAATTGCGGACGAAGTTGGAGCAAAATTGTTTGTCGATATGGCTCACTATGCCGGTTTGGTGGCGGCCGGATTGCATGACAATCCGGTGAAAGTGGCCGATGTGGTGACAACCACAACGCATAAGACTTTGCGCGGTCCGCGGGCGGGTTTGATTCTGTGCCGCGAGCAATATTCCAAAGACATCAACCGAAGCGTGTTTCCCGGAATCCAGGGTGGACCGTTGATGCACGCGGTGGCCGGCAAGGCTGTTTGTTTTGGCGAAGCACTGAAGCCTGCATTCAAGACTCACATCCAGACCGTAATCGACAACGCCCGTGCGTTGGCGGAAGTGCTGATTGCTGGTGGCCTGCGATTGATCTCCGGCGGTACCGACAATCACCTGGTTCTGGCCGACGTGACGCCGCTGGGGATTGGTGGCAAGATCGCCGAGGCGGCTTTGGGTGAGTGCGGAATCACGATCAATAAAAACATGATTCCCTACGACAAGCGGAAACCGATGGATCCCAGTGGTGTCCGGATCGGAACGCCGGCCCTGACTACTCGCGGAATGGGCCCGGACCAAATGCGGCAGATCGGCAAGTGGATCGTGGCCGCGTTGAAGGCACCGGACGACAAGGCACTCCAAACCAAAATCCGCGGCGAAGTTTCCGATTTGTGTCAGGGCTTTCCGGTGCCGGCAGCTGCGATCACGCTTTAGAGAAACCGGGCGCAGGTTATTCCGCGTTTTTTGTTGTCGCGGTCAATTCCGGTTTTTCGCTTCGTTCGCGACTCGAAACCAGTGCTGGAGCGAGACGTGCAACCTCATCTGTTTCGCTGGCCCAAATGAGCAGGACCAGTACGCTGAGGGTCAACAGTCCAGCCCACGCCAGTGGATGCATACCGGGCATCGGTTCGGGGCGGAGTTCGGTTACCGGTTCCCAGTAGCGGGAGTCTTCCCAGCCGAACCGGGTGTGACGCCAGGTTGTCCCCTCGTCGCTGGTTGAGGTTTTTGCCTGATCCGAATGGTCCTGGACTCTGCCGAAAAAGGCTCCTGATGCAGAATGCAAACTGGTCAGGCCGACCGCAAAAAAAACAAGTACGGTCAGTATTTTGGTCATCTAGTGAATGTCCTGGAAACCTGGTCTTTGTGAACTCGGCTTTCGGACAGAACATCGCAATGTTGGTGCCATCGAGAGAAAGTCCGCGAAAACCCGGTTTTTGGGGCACATTCAAAATCCGGTGTTGATTTTTGGAAACGAATTGTGGTACGGGACGTTGACAAAACCAGACGTGTAGCCACGATTGAAACAGGGGCGCAGGTTTGCCAATCGATACAACCCGGACCAGCTGGACCAATTCACCTGGCCAACCGGCGATAAGCGATCGGTGAATGATTCATTGACACAGAAGAAATTTTCCGGCCGATAAAGAGTTTCGGACGTAGAATTTCCACGTGGGAACAGAGAAGCCCGCTGATGAGGCAATACGATGACCAGAGTTGATCGAACACACCGAAAGCAACTGATCCGTGAAGCCGAGGGTTACCTCGAGCTGATGACGGCTTTGGAAGGTTTCCTGACGCTGGATCGTGA
>JAYVKA010000395.1:0-3372 GCA_043768885.1 Planctomycetota bacterium | reverse complement strand
GCCAAATCAGTTTTTGGCCGGAGCCGTCATCTTGTTATCTACCCGGTAGACACCAGGTTCCAGTTTCAACATCTTAATAATGCGGTCGGCCTGGTCCAGTGTGGCTGGCGTTCCAGAAACAGTTGCGGTTCCGTTGTCTACAGAAACTGTAATACTGGCGTTTCCTTCCGAACGCACTGCCGGAATCCGGTCCAGTCGGTTGGTGAAACGGCCAGCCACTTCGGCGTTCGCCGGGCGGATGATGCTAATTTGATTTTGAAGAGCTGCACGGACCCCAGCCGATCGCGAAACCACATTTACAAGTCCGCTGCCGGCACCAAAACCTGTGCCTCCAAATCCACCAACACCCAAGCCCCCAGTGCCTCCGGCCCGCCCCCCTGTATTGCGAGCTCCACCGCCGCCGCCAGAGCTTCCAGTACCGCTGTTTAGTCCGCCGCCGAAAATTGCCGCGTCAGATCCACCAAGCGACATCGATGACGCACCCGTAAAACCTTGTTCAGAAAAGAACGCACTCGTTGATCCAACGAAAGGTTGGTTGCTGATGTCCTGAAATTCGTATGTCGATTGGGCGATATTCAATCCTTGAAGGTCGCCCGATCCGCCGCCGGTCCCACCGGTTCCTCCCGAAGTCCCGCCAGTGCTCCCCGTCGAACCTGTAGTTCGAGGGGTCGTAGTTCCGGTTGATCCCCCGGTTGTTCCGGTCGGCAATCCTCCCGTGGTTCCACCTCCTGTCGTTCCGCCACCGCCGGTCGTTCCACCTCCGGTCGTTCCGCCACCGCCGGTCGTTCCGCCGCCGCCACCTCCCTGTTGTGCCAATGCGATGTTGGCGGAGATCATTAACAGAACAGCGATTCCCGTAGCCAGGGTTTGTACGATTTTCATTTTGGAAGGACCTTGTTGCGCGGGATTTTCAGGGAACGAAATCAACTAAAGTATACAGATATCGGGTTTTCGAACTGATGGTTAAACCTCAGAACCTGATGATAGTATCGGCGAGGCGGACTGTACGGGCTGCCAAAAGGGGTAACCTTTCCGACAAATCTGCCCAGATTCCATGGCTTAACACGCAAGATAGCAAATTTCGCGATTGCCAGCACGCCAAGACTCTGGATGGTGATGTTCTGCACCGGCTTTTGGTTCGCTCTGGCCGAACGAGTCCGGTGCTACGGAATCGAATGAATGCCCCATGACCGATCTACCGGTGCCAGACTGCGACAACATTGGCCCAGACTGACAAAAAATGTCCGAAAACAGGGCAAACACGAAACTGATTCGAGCCTGTAGGGGTTCACTCTTGCGAACACAGCCTCCATTGCGAGACTTCGGGCCTGGCACCGGGTCTGGGTGACACTGACAGTTCCCGCCATATTGGTTGGCAGAAATGGACGACTAATGGCATTCGCAATCATTTGATTGCGCTGGGCCCATGTCTGGAATTCAAACTACTTCCATATTCAAGAAGAGATCCATGAAATTGAGAATCGCATTTCGATCGTCAATGACTGTTTTGTTGGCTGTGGTCTGTTCCACCGCCTGTGCATGGCAAAACGAGAAGCGCCCTCCGTCCGACGAGTTGTTGCCGGAAACAACGGTGCTCTACATCCAGGCGCGGGACATTCCCGAGCTGATCAAGGACATGAGTACCAGCAACTTTGGCCGAATGATGGCGGACGAAAACATTGCTCCGTTGATGGGTGAACTTTGGGCCCAGGCCAAGGATGGCTGGAACGATCTCTCGGAAAACCAGGACATCGGCATCGCTTTGGATGACCTGACAAGCTTGCCTCACGGCGAGATTTGCTTTGCCGCAGTTGCACCCCGTCGCAAAGACATGCAATTCGCACTGATCATGGATGTCGATGACGAATCGGGTGCGCTCGACCGGGTTCTCAACCGGGGTCGCGAACTGGCCGAAGCGGATGGTGCGGAATTCGAAGATGAAGAAACGGAAGAAGTGATTTTCACAACGATTCGCAGTAGCGGCGATGCACCGGAGTTGACCATTTTCCGCAAAGACGGCTCGATCATAGTGACGACCAATCGGGAACTCTCCCAGGAAATCCTAGACCGCTGGATGAAACGTCCCATCGAAGGCATTCGTCCGCTCAAGGACAATCGCAAGTTCGTAACGATCATGAACCGTTGCCGTGGCACCAAGGAAGTTCCACCGGAAATGCGGTTTTTCATGGACCCAATCGACTTTTTCAAATCGGTCACTCGTGGAAACGCCGGTGCACAAATGGCGGTTGGCTTCCTTCCGGTCCTGGGCCTGGATGGGCTGTTGGGACTCGGCGGATCGGCGATTCTGAACGAAGGTGATTTCCAGACTGTCAACCATTTTCACATCATGCTTTCCAATCCGCGAGCCGGCATCATTGAAATGATGGCGTTGAAGCCTGCGGACTACAAACCGGGCCCATGGGTTCCGGAAAACGTCATGACCTACATGTCAACCAGTTGGGATGTCGATCGGATGTTTTCCGAACTGACGAAAATCGTAAACACTTTCGGCGGTGAAGGTACCTTTGAACAACAAATCGAAAACAACATCAATCAGCAGTTGGACATCGATTTCAAGGAAGACATCCTGGCCGCGATCGATGGTTCAATCACGTTTATTCAATGGAGTGAGCCACCTGCCCGGGTAAACAGCCAGTCCACTGGCGTTGCCCTCGGTTTGCGCGACGTTGAAAAGGCCAAAGAAACATTCCGGAAACTGATCGAACGGGCCAACGAAGAGATGCCCGAAGGCCAGGAAGTAGTCGAAGAGTCTCACAAAGGTGTGACGATGTGGAGACTGGACAACCCGGATCAAAAAGAACGGATGGAAATGCAGCGTGAGGAGGGAAATGTGCGAGTCAACCTCCGCTCTCCCGAGCCATCCTTTGCCTTTATCGGCGACTCGCTCGTGTTCGGTGACGGTGCCGGAATCGTGAAAGCCTGTATCGAAGCCGACAAAGGCGACATTCCGCGTTTGACCGAGAACGAAAAATTCAAAATGATCTCGGAGAAAATGACCAAGCTGCTCGGTACCGACATGCCGTCCGGTGTGATCTTCAGCCAGCCCGAATTCATTTTTGAAACGTGGCTGGAAGTTGCAAAGAGCGAAGACGTGAAGGGCTTGCTCAACACCCAAGCCGAAGAAAACAAGTACATCGACGGAATTCGCCGGGCCCTGGATGACAATCCGCTTCCGGATTTCGAAAGCCTCCGAAAGTATTTCGCTCCATCAGGTGCATTCATCACAAGCGACGATACGGGATACCACATATTGCAGTTCGAACTCAAAGCGAAGGACGACTAACGGCTTTGTCCAAAAAAATCGGTGCTACCGAAACGGTGATTTGGCTTCCAGTTGAAGCACCGTAAATC
>JAYVKA010000394.1:0-2154 GCA_043768885.1 Planctomycetota bacterium | reverse complement strand
AAATCGATCAGCGAGATCAAGCAGTTGAAGAAAACGCTTCAGATGAACTTTTGGCGACCGGGTGATTCCGTGCTTCAGGAACGGGACATGGTCCAGTATGGAATTCCGCTGGTCGATGGCTCGAATGAACAAATCGAAATTTGCCGAAGATATCGGCTGCCTGGACCGGTCTTGAATATCTACTACAAAACGGAAGAGATGGAAGAATACGCGTTTATGGCTGGAGTCGATGGCGAAGTGAGCCTGGAAGATTTCCAATCGCCGTTGGTGGCGGAACTTGACGCGATGAAAATACCTGCCGTGATCGCTGAAGCCCTGGCTGCTCGCAGCGTGGTATTGGCAGATTCGGTGGCTTTGAGTGCCGAAGTCCCGGGAAACTGGTGGAAATTCGATGCTGGGACGCCTAACGGTACCGCTTCCTTCAAAATCCGGATGGAGCCGCAATTCTGGGAAAAGAAGGGCGAAGGCATACGTTTTATCGGAACCCTTGAAAATTTTTGGATCTACCGGTAAATTTGCGGTTTGGCTTGGTTAGCCAGAAACGGGTAAACCCCGTGGTTTTCGCAACGCAAATTCAAAAAATACGAAGTCATGGCACATAAGAAAGGTCAGGGTTCCACCCGGAACGGACGCGACTCCAACGCCCAACGGCGAGGCGTCAAACATTTTGGTGGCGAGCAGGTTTATGCTGGCAACATCATCGTGCGTCAGGTTGGAAATCGTTTTCGCGCTGGTGCTGGCGTCGGCCAGGGTCGTGATTACACGCTCTTTGCGTTGGTCGAAGGCAAGGTCATGTTTGACCAAAAAGGACGACGGGTCAACGTCGTCAACGTTTAGAATCATTCGAAATTGTCCGAACCGGATCGCTGTCGTTCGATCTGTAACAAACAGCCAATACAGGGATGCCGTGTCGGGCATCCCTTTTTTTATGCCATCACGCCTGGATAAACAGGCAATCCGTTCGGGACCGAACCATGTTTGTTGATCGAGTAGAAATTGAAGTTCTGGGCGGTGACGGCGGCAACGGCTGCATGAGCTTTCGTCGGGAGAAGTATATCCCGCGTGGCGGGCCCGACGGCGGCAACGGCGGCAACGGCGGTAGCGTTTTTATTGAGGCACGCGAAGGCGTCGATAGCCTGGCACCGTTGGCCCACCAAAAACATTGGCGGGCGACTCGCGGCGTTCACGGACAGGGTTCCAACCGGGATGGCAAACGTGGCGAAGACCGAACGATTCTGGTTCCGCCGGGAACCCTGATCATTGATGCTGCGGGAAAATTCGTTTTGCGTGATTTGAATGTACCCGGCGACTCCGTATGTGTCGCTGCCGGCGGACGTGGCGGACGGGGAAACACAAACTTCAAGTCTTCCACCAACCAGGCTCCGCGGAAACACACCGAAGGAAGCCCCGGCGAAAATCGACGCCTGATCCTCGAACTGAAAATGATTGCCGACGTGGGACTGGTTGGAAAACCCAACGCGGGTAAAAGCACTTTGCTCAGCCGCATGTCGAGGGCCAAACCGGAAATTGCTGACTATCCATTTACAACCCGGCATCCGAATCTGGGCATTGTCCAGGTCACTCTCGACCGGACGTTTGTATTGGCAGACATTCCCGGCTTGATCGAAGGCGCACATCTGGGCGTTGGACTGGGGCACGATTTTCTAAAACATGTGGAGCGTTGTGGCGTACTGGTTCATTTGGTCGAGTCCACTCCCGTCGATGAAACGGACCCGGTCGACAACTGGAAGGGAACCCGCCATGAATTGCTGGAATACGACGAGGAACTGGCAAACCGGCCGGAAATTCTGGTAATGTCAAAATCGGAATTGCCCGATGCCGAGGTTCAAATGCGGCGATTGAGCGAGGCTGCGGGGAAGCCGGTTCTGCCAATTTCCGCAGTCACGGGTGCCGGATTGAAGGAGCTAACCTGGGCAATCGTCGCCATTCTCGACGAGCAAAAATCAAGGGATGCGGGCAAGAGCCTTTCAGGGGGCGTTTCGGGTTCCCGGCAATGATACTTTGCGCTGACATTGGCAACAGCGGAATTCGAATCGGTGCCTGGCAGAAAACCGATGCCGGTTTTGATGCTCCAAAACTGCTGTGGCGAAAGTCATTGCGAAAACCCCTGGAACTCGACCGGGAACTTGCCGG
>JAYVKA010000393.1:0-9646 GCA_043768885.1 Planctomycetota bacterium | reverse complement strand
GCTGAACACCAGAAAAAGCAGGAGCCGTTGTACGAGAAGTACTCGAAGGCGATGCAAGCCGGCGAAGAGCCAGACGAAGAACTGCAAAAAGAAATGCAGGAAGCGTCCAAGGCGATGTCGGAAGTCTTCAACGCCAAGGCTGAATTCCAGGATTCGAAGAGTACCGGTTTTGTTTGGTTGTACCTGCGAAAGCCGGCAGTCGAGCAGACGCTGACTTCGGGCGATCAAGGGAAGTAATCATGCTCGGTCGTGGCATAGGCTTCCAGCCTGTGAGACTTGGACAACACAGGCTGGAAGCCTATGCCACGATCAGAAAATCACAACCCCGTCCGGATTCCGGGCGGGGTTTTCTTTTCGATACCAACAGGCAAGTTACCGCACTGGCATCACGTCGATGATTCGACCGCGGGGGATCAGGCCGGTGAGGTCGATCGGCTGGTCGGTGGCACTGGTCCCGATGTTGCCCGCAGCGTCGGTTACGTCCAGGCGAATGTAGACCCGGTCGGGCACCTTGCTGTCCGGTTTCCAGGCAAACTCGCCGGTGTTGTCGAGTCCGTCTTCGATCAGCGTCCACGGCCCTGCCCTTTCGCTGGAGTAACTCAACCGAACCGGACGATTTCGCAGCAGCGCGTCTTGTGCTTGCCAGACTATCATCAGCCGTCCGGCGTTCTGCCCCTGGCCGTAGGGCGCTCCGGTCAATCGTGCATCGGGAAAGTCCAAATCAACGGCGATCCATACATCGGCGTCGTCGTCACGTTGCGGCGAACGACCTGCCAGTCCATCCGTAGTGTGAAAGACAACCCGGAATCCGTACAGTCCCTGTTCAGCGACTTCGACCGCGAAAGGACTTTCGTTGTCCGTATCCTCGCCCCAGGCCGTCCAGGTTTTTCCCGCGTCCGTGGTCATCCACAAAACGACTTTGGCAATCGTCCCTGGCACAATCGCGTCCATGCTGTAGTCGAGGCGAAATCGGCGGGAGTTCATGTATCGAATATCGTGTGAACGACCGAGCACGCTGTCGTTTGAAATTTGTGGCGGATTTCCAATTGGTGTCGGAGCCGAAGCGTTTTGGAAAGCGGTCGCTGAATCGGGCAACGGGCGGGACGGTTGCTGGACGGATTGCATGCCATCGGGCTGGTTGGGTGATGACAAGTTCGGTGCAACGGGTGGCGGAATGGATTGGAGGGCGGTCGAACCGACGTCTGCCTTTGGTGGCGATTCGACTTTTGACGTGCCATCGTCTCCGGTCAGCAGCGGACGCTGGTCGGGGTAGACTGGCCGATTATTGGCGACGACCGGCAATTGACCGCTGCCGTTGATTGCCTGACTGGACCAGGGAATCGACGAGGGCGCAGAAGTAACGGCCTGATTCGGATCGAGCGGTTGTGTCGGTGGTTTTGCAACGCCGTACATTTGGGCCTGAGGCGGATTTGGATCGACGGGTGCTGTTTCGAAAGCGGGTCGTGCGGCGTTGACTTCATTCGGCCCAGGGCTGCGCGTGGTCGAAGAGACTTCGAACAAACCACTCTTTACCCCGTCCGTTCCACCCGTTGCCATCTTCTGCTGGCCAGCCGCCGGGCCCGTTCGTGGCAGTGCGAGTTGTCGTTCTTCGGTAGCGGTATTGCCGGCAGTATCGCTGATCGCAAGTTGCACCAGCACTTCCAGGCTGCGCGGTTCGGGCCACCAGGCATACTGGTCCGTAAACACTCCATCGACGACACCGGCCACCGGTTTGTAGGGAACACTGTGCCAGTTGTTCGCGCTGTCGTCCGTTGAAACGAGTGGGCGAAATGCCAGGCGGGTGGTGGATGGATCGATGTTTTCGTCGTCGGCTCGCCAGCGGCAGACGATTCGCCCTGCCGCATCGGTCTGAATGCGAAAATCAAGTTGAGGCTGAATCGTATCGACCATGACCTTCAGTTCTGGAACCATCGAACCGGCCGGATGGACTTTTCGGTCACGGTCGAGAGTCCGAATTGCGAACCAGTATTCCCCTTCGCCGTTGGAGTCGAAGAGAAACTCGCGGGCCGTCGTCGGCTGGCGCGAATGAAAGTTCCAGCTTTGTCCGCGGTCGCGCGAAACGTACAGTTGGACTTCGATGTAGCGGCTGTCGGGATCGGCTACCGAGAATGGAATGCCGAACGAGCGAAGGTTGGTTCCAATCTGCTTGGCGTTTTTATTGTCCCGCTGTTCGAGTGAGCGCAGAGTATCGTTGGCGGCAATCCGTTCAACGGGTGAAGTCCGCCATCCGCGCAGGAACTGTTTCGCGCTGGCCGACTGGCAAACGCAAAGTGTGCACACGATTGCCAACAGGCAACTGATACGTTGGTGGATTGGACACATGAGACTGCCTTCGGAAAAACCGGAGTACCGGGCATCAGGCGGCTGGAAATTTTGGCCAGTGCTTCGTCAACATTCACAATCGGGATAAGCCGTAGTGGACGAGGCAACGAGTCCTCTCGACGTTGCGATGAAAAGGACTCGTAGCCTCGTCCAATACCCCAAAAACAAACTCTCACGCTGCACTAGTGCTTTGTCCAGATTGAATATTGGGGTTGTCATCTTGTCGGTCTATTGATTTTTGAGCCGTGACGCGTGAGCGGCCGGGTTTGTCAACGCTACCCGGTGCCTGACGGCACTCGGCTCACCCCAAAGTCAAAAATGGATGAAGCACTAGTGGCAACATGCAAACGGAAACTCCGCGCGCAGCGAACCAATGTCCTGATCGACTTAACAGCCAAACCGGATGGAACCCGCGCGGGGATTTGCTGGTAACGACGGTTAGGTCGAAGCGGTCGATGTTGCTGTTGAAAACAGGTTTTCCCGATTTTTTCGGCTGGCGATCGAACCGAATCCGGAGGTCTGCCGTACTGTGTGTCCTGGCTGACGAGCCCGCAATGATTCGCCAAAAACGGAAAAACTGCGGGCTGATTCGGGAAAATGCACGGTTCAGGCAAATAGGAAAATGGCCAGCCACGCGAATTAGCAGGGTTGAGCTAATCGAATTCGGCTGATTTGCCTATACTTCATGCATTAACCAACCATCATCGCTCGCGGTGATGGCCCGAATGTTTCAATGGGAAATGTCCAGCCGGGGACCATGATTCAACTTACACAGCAAGTCGAACCCGATCGTGGGCCTCCCATGTCGGCAGAAGGTTGGGTGATTTCGATCACGGTGATTTTGGTTGCGTTGGTGATTGCATGGTATGTGATCACCAAATTGCGAAACATGTATTACGACTCGGCGCCGAACACCGACGAATACCTCGGAACATTCCAGGACCTTCGGGAAAAGGGTGTGCTGAGGGAATACGAATACCGAACACTGAAAAGAAAAATGAGTGCCGGCCAGTCGGCGACAGAAGATGGCAACTCAACGTCATCAAAAAAGTCGCCGGGCAAACCGGCATTGAACGAACCACCGGTTGAGTTTGAAGCGGCCAGCGAGCCGGATTCCGATCAGCCGGATACGGAAGAATGAAGCTGTTGGTCCGGTTGTCGCGTCGCCATCCATTCGGGTGGGTCAAATCTGACAGCCAGGCTTGCTCCGAGAGGGATAACGGGGGACTTGTTTAGGGATGATGCGTGATCTTTTGAAGATCGCGGCTGGACCGAGTTTGAGTCTGCAACAATTGCGGGCTCAGTTTTGGTGCAGTGATAGCAGATAAAAACGTTTGCTCGAAGTGGCGGGCAGGGAAGCTTCGCCGGACGGTTCGCACTGCGCGAATGCGGTCCGGTTTTTCGAGCCTCAACTGGGATGATTTACATCGGTTGGTCTTGAAACTTATGGAGCTGCAATGCCCGCAGGCAATGATATTGGCGGCACACGCCGCACGGGTAGTTCTACCCGTAAAAACGCGCACTGTTCTTTCTGTCGTAAGAGCTATCGAGAGGTAGGCCCGCTGGTCGAAGGACCGGGGGACGTCTACATCTGTGGCGAGTGTATTGAGTTGTGCCAGTCCATATTGGACCAGGAACAACGCAGACGCGGACCCACGAAACAGCTCTTTGCGAAAATTCCGACACCGCGCGAACTCGTTGCCAAACTGGACGAGTACGTCATCGGGCAGGGCGACGCCAAAAAAGTCCTGTCAGTCGCCGTTCATAACCATTACAAGCGTCTGACGCTGGGACATGAGGGCAGCGATGTCGAAGTTGACAAATCCAACATCATGCTGGTGGGACCGACTGGCAGCGGTAAAACGCTGTTGGCCCGAACACTGGCCCGTGTGTTGAATGTTCCCTTCGCCATCGGTGATGCGACGACGCTGACCGAAGCAGGCTACGTTGGTGAAGACGTCGAGAACCTGTTGCTGAAACTCCTGCATGCTGCCGACTTTGACGTCGAAGTCGCACAGCGGGGCGTTATCTACATCGACGAGATCGACAAGATCGGTAAAACGAGCAACAACGTGTCGATCACTCGCGATGTATCTGGCGAAGGAGTCCAGCAGGCAATGCTCAAGATGCTCGAAGGGACCATTGCGAACGTACCTCCCCAGGGCGGACGCAAACATCCCGAACAGCAGTACATCCAGATCGACACGAGTAACATCCTGTTTATCTGCGGTGGAACGTTCGTCGGAATCGAAGACATCGTCCGGCGAAGATTGGGCAGCCGCACCATTGGTTTCGGACAAAAGTCCGGGATCAAGGCGGCGGGGGACACGGCCTCAATTCTTGCACAAGTCACCAGCGACGACATTCTGGAATTTGGATTGATCCCTGAACTGATCGGACGTTTGCCAGTCATCAGCAGCCTCGCCCCTCTGGACGAAGACGGTCTGATGTCGGTTCTGACCGAACCAAAGAACGCACTGATCCGCCAGTATCAAAGCCTGTTCCAGATGGAGAACTGCGAACTTACCTTCACCGACGGTGCGCTAAAGATGCTGGCCCACCAGGCTTTGGCGAAAGGAACGGGAGCCCGCGGACTGCGGTCGATCATTGAAAGAGTCATGCTGGACATGATGTATGATCTGCCGGACCAGCCCAAAGGGAGCAAGTTTGTTGTGGACGAGGCCGTTGTCAACGGCCAGACTTCACGATTCACTTTACCCGAATCCAAGAGTGCCTGATCCAGATTTACACCATTGATTTGCCCCTCCAACTTCGGGCACTGGCTGAACAAAGCCACAAACAGCGAGCCGCCGGGATCACAAGGATTCCGGCGGTTCTTTTTTTTCCTAAGGGACCGCGATAGCAAATAGCTGGCGGGTGCAGCCGATACCGGCGGAACCCGCAGATTGCGAACCGCAAAAAACAAACAAAGCCGCGAACGCGGCGACAGCAAGCTTCCAGAAATGCAAACGCGTCCCCCACGTTTCCCGACCGCCAACTCCCATCTTCTGTCGCCGCTCCCGCGGCTGGATATCTTGCGAGGACAATATTCACTGCGGGTTCCATCGGCTCCGCCGACTCCACCCGCAGCTATTTGCCGCCGCCGTTTTCACGGCTGAAACCCTTGCATATTGCAAACATCAATTTTCTTTAGGCGGTTCCTTTCCAGGTGCCAACCCACTCGCTTCGAGCCATTCGTCGATCGACAGGATTTTTGGCACCGCCGGCAAATCATAGTCCGAGTCTTTTGCTTCCAAATACCCAATCCCATCATCGTCCTTTTCATTCGGGCCAATGCTGTATAGCCTAAACAACCGGACTGGATCGGGACGATAGACCAGCTGTTTTCCGGAATAAGGGTCCACCGGCACTTCGGCCAGAAATTCCGGAACCAGTGCATTGAGCGTCTTTGGATATTCTCCATGCTCCATCCGGTATTGCTCGACCGCAACCGCAGCCCGTGTCACCAGGTTCTGTGCAATGTTCTTGCGGTCCGATTTCACAAACAGCGACATGCTCGGCAAAGTCTGTACGGCCAGCCATTCTCCGGTCCGTTTTCCCCTGGCGGCTCGACCCGCCATTGTCGATCTGATTTTTGACTGGATCGAGCTGTTCCCGGATTCCAGGTCTTTCAATGCCTGTTCAAAATTGTCGAATGCGGCAACCCGCTGCTGCATCGACGCCAGCCCCAAATCCCGCTCCAGGCTGTCATAAAACCCGTTCAGCGTTTGTAGTGCAATTTCCCAGTCGATCGACGCAATCCATAACCGGTCATTAATTGTCGCTCTTGTGGCCTGGTCAAATTCCCCTTGTTGGCCAGCCCTACCAAAAGTAAATGCCAAATCCAATGCATAGACCCGTTCCGTTTCCAAATGAACGTTGTTGACAACAGGCAAATTCGGGAGCGAGTCAATTTCGGCAGCCATACGCGCAAGATCATCTGCCGTACATTTGCCGGAAAAAAGTGTGATCGCAATCATCCCGTTTCCCATCTCCACGATCGATGTGCCCACCAGCAAACCAGTGATTGATCCCTGATTGCCCAGATGGCGATCCAATCGCAGGATGGCAATCTGGTCGTCAATCGCACCGGTCACATCACCCCTGCCCAGCCGAACCATCGACGAACGGCACAGTGATCGGACCAGCTCGCGAAATTCCGTGATGGACAAATACCCGTAAACTAACGAACCACCCACAAAGGGAAAATAAAATCCAGGCTTCTTCACAGCCTGTCGAATCGCCAGAAGATGATGTTCGTTGCGAGCAAACCACTGATCGACAGCCGGAAAATCTCCCTTCGCAAAGGGATATGAAAGTGTCACTTCAAAGACTTGCATTTCATCCAGCAAGACGCCGTCAACCGTTGCTGAAATGTCAATTGCAGGGTTGCCGCGACTTGCACTCAACGAGATATGCTCCAGATAATCGCCTTTTTCAGAAAGCGGTTCCATCCCAAGCAACTTGTAAAATTCGGGGCTCTTGTTCGCTGGTTCAGACATCGGGCCCATGATTCGCAACAGATCGACCAGGGCATTGTTGTCCGGTGTGACGGCGCGTTGTTGATTGAGGAAAGCGACGTAGTCAGGATCACCGTTCGGTTTTAGCGGGCTGGTCACATAGGTGGTTCCGGCGCTGACACGCACCAAGGGCGAATCAACCCCCGGTCCCGTCCTGAAATTCAAAAAAACCAGTGCAACGACCAGCAGGAAAAAAAACACGAGCCCCCACTTCATCACCCACCAAATCCCCCGCTGCTTTTCCCGGTGCGAGGAGTTGGGCGAACCCGGTTCAGAAACCTCCTTGGAGTTGGCGTCGTTCATTGGTTCGTTCGTCAATTGTTTTCTTCCTCGAACGATTTCAGCATCTGCTGAATCGTTCGGATTTTGGGGACGGCTACGAAATCGCATTCACGATACGGGACGCCTTCCATCCTGACTCCACCGTCGTCTTTGCCGTTAGGGCCAACGCTGTACAGTTCGTACGGGTCCCCCTGTTCGGGATGGTAGACGAAAGATTGGCCGGAATACGGATCAAGTGGAATAACGGCGAGGAATTCCGGATTGAGTTGTTTAAGTTCTTTTGGGTATTCCCCGTATTCCAATCGAAACAATTCCAGTGCCACTCCGGTTCGCATCATCGCAAAGCTTGCAGTGGTCCGGTGACAACCCTCAAAAACCTGTCGCGCCATAGGCAGCACCCTACCCACCATTTTTTGCCCGAAAAACCGGCCACGCGTGGTGCGACCTCCAAGCATTGCCTTCAGCATGTTCGTCGAGTCGTAACTTTCCGTTTCGATTGTTTCAAGTTCCTTATCAAAGTCCCTTAGCATCGCGGCCTGTTCCAGAATGTCGCCGGATTCCCCAATCGACTCCAGCCGGTCATAAACCTCGTTCAAGACGATACAGGCGACTTCCCAATTGACCGCCGACCGTATCAACCCGTCAGGAAAGACAGGTTTTTTGTTCGAATATTCCCGTTCGTGATAGTCGGAATGGGAATTCCATGGCGCCGGTCCATTTCGGCCGCTATGGATGGTGCATTCCAAACCCATCGCGCGTTCCGACGTCAAGTTCTGTTTGCCAATCAGTGGAACTGGCGGCAAGCTGTCCAGTTCAAAAGCCAAATGCTGCAAATCTTCCTTGCTGCATTTTCCCGAATGGATTGTTTGCGCGATCGCATCAAGCCCCATTCCTTCAATCGCATTGCCAACCAGCATCTCAATAAACGTTCCCTTGCTGCGGACCAGTCGCCCCAGCCGCAGCATCGCAAGCTGGTCCTCGATCGCCCCGGACACATCGCCGTCACCCAGTCGTTTCATGGACGACGCGCAAAGCGATTGGGCAAGACTTCGCATCGGCCAAACATGCGTCAACAACGCGTTAGACAATGAGTCGCCCCCGTAGGGTCCATAGTATTGGGGCTTCTGCACGGCATCACGCAATGCCATCAGGTGATGCTCGTTCGATTCAAACCATTCATCGACGACTGGAAACTGGCCTGTCCGGAATGGAACGCCTTCCACGAGCCAAAAGATCTGGTCTTTGTCCAATGTCACATCGTCGATGGTTGCACTGATGTTCTTTTTCTTTCTGACCGGGTCAAGCATGGTGTCGATGCACTCGATATAGTTCCCGTTGCCGGGGAGCGGTGCAATTCCCATCAACCGAAAAAACTCCGGCGACAACATGTACCCCTCTGGGTCCGGCCCCATGATCCGGATCAGATCGACCATCGCGTTCTGGTCGGGCGGGACATAGTGCAGTTGGTTGATGTAAGCCAAGTAATCGACGTCGCCATTGGGTTTGAGCGGGCTGGTTGCAAAAGTCGTCTGCGGACTGACCCGGACCAGCGGCGAATTCTTTCCCGGCCCCAGCCTGACGTTCAGCAGCACGATTAAAATGATCAGCATAAAAAAGACAATCGAACTCCATTTGATCACCCACCAAATCCCCCGTTGCTTTTTGGGCTTTGATGTCGTGGACGAACTGGCATCGGCAAGATCAGGCTGGTTCATTTGGTTTCAGTGGTGTGAGAGGCTAATCAATATCGGGAGATAGGTGCGGCAGGTCGAGAACCGGCTAAACTGTCTGCATAACCCGAATTGTAAAAGAGGAAAACCGACATGCCCCGTACTGTATTTGGTTTGGCTACATGTTAGTTCGATGGTCGGTGACCGGGAATCACGGCGGAGGATCGCCGTGCTACTTTGTTGTAAATCAGGTTTGCCCGTTGGATGGGCACCGGCGAATTCAACGGAATTGATAACGGCTTTTAAAAAAACGATGTCTCGCATTGACAATTCCGACAAGATAATTTTTTCGGACGATTGTTTGATGGCTGGTAACAATATTAGAATCTCTTCAAACTTCAAGTGCGCGTTATTAATCAGAATCGTGTGTTTGTATTCCGGATGGCGCGCCATTGAATTCATGGGCAATCGTGTTGGAGCAAGCACATGGGCTGGACAAAGGTCGGAGGTCCGGCGCATAGCCTGGCCGTTTTCTCAAATCACCTGGCCGCACTCACACCGGACCGGCAGGCCGTTAACCTGCGCGATCCTTCGTCAGGTATCTGGAAATCGATCGGCGGACCAGCCACATCGTTGATAGGCGGTGGCTGGGATCTTTACGCCGTCGCTCCAGGAGCCGGTGACCTGTGGCGATACGATGGCAACAACTGGTCCAGGACCGGGGGCCCTGGTTTTCAATTCGTTGGCATCTGCAATTCCGTTTACATGCTCAACCCGGATTGCACAAAGCTGTTTCGGTACGACCGCTACTCCAACTCCTGGACGCAGATC
>JAYVKA010000392.1:0-9791 GCA_043768885.1 Planctomycetota bacterium | reverse complement strand
ATCAACGCTGCAAAACTCGATACAGGGCCTCTGGCTAAGAGCTACCCTGGCGGGATCCGCCCCCGCTCGTCTTCAAACCATTTCCAGTCCGCACGTGCATCGCCTGGTTCGGCGCGATGTTTCTGGAATTTGTACCGCTTATACGTTGTATCGGCAATCAAGCTTTGACGACTTATTCTTCCGAACAAATTCCGATGACGGGAATGCTCTCGTGAAATGACATCGAGAAGAAAAAAGCCCAGCAGCCTGCTTGAGGATTGGGATTGTGGACTCAGGACGGCACATTTCCATTTAGTCAACGTTTCTTTTGCCTGTTAACCAACCAATTATCAGACCGGGCAGTGCGCCGAAGGCACCGGCGATTAACATCAACAACAAGAAAACTGTTGAATCCGGACTTGCCCCACCGATGAGATACATGCCGAGATTTGCGAAGGCAAACACCATCGTCACGAGAGCACCAATTACGGCAATGATCGTGGACAATTTCATGTTGCTACACTCCAATTCTCGGTAGACCGTTCCGTTGAAATGACTAACGCTGAACGAATAACAAACTATGCTGTCGTTCACCGGGCTGCGGCGAACGATTCTCCATTGTCAAACCGCTCGGCTCCGCGACTCGGTGTGCACCGCTTTGTTCAAGAAAGCCACTTTGGCGGCGTATGCTTGAACTTTGAATTGAATGCCAAGTTTTTCCTTTCACTTCACCCTGAAAAGGAACAACAACAAGCCGGCTTACGAAAGTCTACCCGCTGAGTCCGATTACTTCAACGGAAATCTCTTCCGGAAAATGGTCGATGACCCGCGCACATCGCGGCGTGGCGATGGTTTGGTGCGCACATCGGGATGGGAGGCGGAGCCTGGTAGCAGTGCGAGCCAGGGCGGAGCCCTGGTACGGGTTGGTTGGATAACAACCGAGTGCTTGTGCGCGGCGGATGATTGAATTGGCGATTTTTGAACCGGGCCGTGTCGGTCATAGGGCCAGTAGCAATCGGCTGGGGGCTTCCAGGTATCCGATGACGTCGTTCAGAAAGCGGGCGGCTGCGGCTCCGTCGACAAGGCGATGGTCGTAGGACAGGCTGAGTGGCATCATCAGTCGGGCCTTTACCTCATCCCCAACAACGATCGGCATTTTTCTGGAGCGACCGACCAGCAAAATCGCTGACTCGGGCACGTTGATGATCGGTGTCGAATATGTTCCACCGATTGCGCCCAGGTTGCTGATTGTAAATGTGCCGCCACGCAAATCCTCGACGCCGAAATTTCCTTCGCGGACTTTTCCGGCCAGCTCACTCAGGGCCCGGGCCACGTCGGGAATTCCCATCTTGTCCACGCCGCGCAGTGCCGGAACCACCAGCCCGCGCTCGGAATCGACAGCGATGCCAATGTTGACATAGTCCTTGTAAATAATCTGCCCGGCAGTGGTATCGACCGAGGCGTTGATGATCGGATGCGACTTGAGAGCCATCGCCACCGCTTTGATCAGAAACGGCATTGTGGTCAGCTTGATATTGCGGGCCTCGTAATCTTTTTTGTTGTTCTGCCGGATTAGATCGAGGTCCGTCACGTCGGCATCGTCAAAATTCGTGACACGCGGGACTGTCGTCCACGACTCGTGCATTTTCTGAGCGATCGTCTGGCGAATGCGGCTCATCTTTTCAATGCGAACCGGCCCATAGCTGTCGTTCGTTCCTTCGGCGGTCGCAGTGGATGCTCCTGCCGGGCGGGTTTGAGTCGCTGTTTTCGAACCACTTCCACGCACAACCTGAAGAATGTCGTCCCGCAGAATTCGTCCGTTGTCTCCGGACCCCTGAACCGTGGCGAGGTCCACGCCGACCTCACGCGCGAACCGGCGCATGGCTGGTCCAGCGGCAATGTTGCTGCTGGATGCTCCCGATGCAGCGACTGCTGGTTGAGGCGAAACAGGCTGGGCAGGCGCGACTTGGATGGTTGCCGGGGCTGAAGGTTTTGCTGGTGATATTGGTGCTGGTGGTTGCGGAGCCGGAGTCGCTGCCTTCGGAGCAGGTTTTTCTGCCGCCGGTGCCGCAGGAGCGGCCTTTGGTGCTGGTGTGGTCGCCGCCGATGACAGTTCGATGGTCAGAATCGTCTGGCCGACTTTCACCGTATCGCCGTTTGCGACGTGGATCTTCGTGATCTTCCCGCCTTCGGATGCAGGCACTGTTACTGTCGCCTTGTCCGTTTCCAGTTCCAGAATCCCGGCGTCTTTTTTCAGAACGTCTCCCACGCTGACAAAAATCTCCAGCACGTCTCCCGACTCGACGCCTTCACCCAGTGCCGGAATTTTGATCTCGGTAGCCATCGGAATCCTGTTTTCAGATAAAAAATTTTCTTGAACGAACCAGTCTTGAGATCGACCTACGCAAAAAACGGGTCGGCTTTTTGCGGATCAATTCCCAGCTGTTTGATTGCCGAAGCGACGGTGCCCATTTCAATCTCGCCCATCTTTGCAAGTTGATACAGCGCTGCCAATGTGACGAACTCTGCATCGACTTCAAAGTGCCGCCGCAACGACTCGCGGGTCTCGCTTCGCCCCATTCCGTCTGTTCCCAGACAAAACATCGGAGCCGAAACAAACGGAATCACCTGTTCGGCAAGTGCACGAACGTAATCGCTCGACGCGATGATCGGGCCCCTGCTCCCTTCCATGACGGTTTCGATGTAGCTCTTCTTCGGCGCAGCTTCCGGGTTTAGCAAGTTGTGACGACGAACGGCATGGGCGTCACGGCGAAGTTCGGTGTAACTCGTTACGCTCCAAACATCGCTGGCGATTCCAAATTTGTCAGCCAGGATTTCCTGTGCCTTCAAGACGCCATTCATGATCGCGCCGCTGCCAAACAGCTGAACGCGATGCGTTGCACCTTTGACTTCGCGGGTACGGAACTTGTACATCCCGCGAACGATTCCCTCTTCGACACCTGCCGGCATCTCGGGCATCGCGTAACTGTCGTTGCCGACCATCAGGTAATAGATTGCCGTTTCGTTTTCTTCGTACATGCGTCGCAGACCGTCAAAAATGATCACGGCCGTCTCGTAGTGAAACGCCGGATCAAAGGATCGTACGGTCGGGAATGCGATCGCGTTCAACAGGCTGTGGCCGTCCTGGTGTTGAAGGCCCTCGCCGTTCAATGTTGTTCGGCCGGCCGTTCCGCCCAGCAAAAACCCTTTTGCCCGCATGTCGGCACCAGCCCAAATCAGGTCGCCAACCCGCTGGAATCCGAACATCGAATAGAAGATGTAAAACGGAATCATGTTGACGCCGTGGGCACTGTAAGCCGTTCCCGCCGCGTTGAACGAAGACATCGCGCCAGCTTCGGAGATGCCTTCCTCCAGCAACTGACCGTCGACGGCTTCCTTGTAATAAGCCAACTGGTCCGAATCGACCGGTTCGTAAAGCTGTCCGGTGTTCGCGTAGATTCCGACTTCGCGGAACATCCCTTCCATGCCGAAGGTGCGCGATTCGTCGGGGACAATCGGCACAATGTTGTTGCCGATTTTTTTGTCTTTGCACAAACGGCTAAGCAGCCGAACAAAACCCTGGGTTGTCGAGATTTCCTTGCCGTTGTCCCGTTCTACAACCTGGCGATATTCGTCGTAGCGAGGAACCTCGATCTTTGACGTGATTTTGGGGCGACTGGGAACACTGCCACCAAGCCGTTCGCGATGTTCCTTCAGATATTTCAGCTCGGCGCTCCCTTCCGGGAAACGATAGAACTTCAAACTGAGCGCTTCTTCGTCCGACAGCGGCAGATGGAAGCGGTTACGGAATTCGAGCAACTCTTCATCGTCGGCCTTCTTTTTATTGTGAGCCGTGTTGCGGCCGTCGCCCATCCCATAACCCTTGACCGTCTTGGCCAGTACCACGGTCGGTTTGTCGGTACAATCGGCCGCAGCCTTGAACGCCGCGTAAACTTTTTCTGGATCGTGACCGCCCCGTCGCATCCGTTCCAGCTTTTCGTCGGAGAAGTTCTTGACCAGTTCCAACAGCTCCGGATACTTGCCAAAAAAGTGTTCGCGAATGTAGGCGCCCGGCATCGCAACGTACTTTTGGTACTGGCCATCGACGACTTCGCCCATCCGTTTGACCAGCAAACCAGACTCGTCTCGTTCGAGCAAAGCGTCCCAGTCGTCGCCCCAGACAACCTTGATCACATTCCATCCGGCACCGCGGAAGAGCGCTTCGAGTTCCTGGATGATTTTCCCGTTGCCGCGAACCGGTCCGTCCAGTCGCTGAAGGTTGCAGTTGATCACGAACTTGAGGTTACCCAGCCTCTCCCTCGACGCAAGCGTGATCGCGCCCAATGTCTCGGGCTCGTCACATTCACCGTCGCCCAGAAAGGCCCACACTTTCTGATTGGAAGTGTCCTTGATTCCGCGATTGCGCAAATATTCGTTGAATCGGGCCTGGTAGATCGCCATGATCGATGCCAGTCCCATCGAAACGGTTGGATATTCCCAGAATTCGGGCATCAACCATGGATGAGGGTAACTGGACAGTCCCGGTTTGTCCTGCAACTCGCGACGGAAATTGTTCAGGTGCTCTTCGTTCAATCGGCCTTCGAGGTAGGCCCGAGCGTAAACGCCCGGCGAACTGTGTCCCTGGAAATAAACCTGGTCACCGTCAAACCCGCTCTCCCCGCGTCCGCGAAAAAAATGGTTGTAGGCAATTTCGTAAAGCGTGGCGGATGAACCAAAAGTGGAAATGTGTCCGCCCAGGCCATCGTTGTTTTTGTTGGCTTTTGCGACCATCGCCATCGCGTTCCAGCGAACAGTCGATTTGATGCGGCGCTCGATTTCGCGATTGCCGGGAAACTGATGCTGCTCGGTGGCCGGAATCGTGTTGATGTAAGCGGTGTTCGACTTGACCGGCAGATCGACCCCTTCTTGCCTGGCCCGCGCGTCGAGCATCGAAAGCAAATAGGCCGCGCGATCTTCGCCGCGAGTATTCAAAACGTACTGAAGCGAATCGAGCCACTCCTGGGTTTCTGCCGGATCCAGATCGGGCTGAATTCTCAAAGCGGAATCAGTTGGAATCGAATCGTTTGGTTTGATGACGTCAGACATTTGGACAGCAGCCTTGTAAATTGGGACTCGCACTTGGGCAGCAGGTAATTCGCTGCAAACCGAAAACGAATCAGCCGATTTCCAACTGGTATCTGGAATCGACGAAGTCCCGGTTCAACAATTCTGTCCGGTTTTTGCGGTGCGGTAAAGGCGAAAGATATGGGGATATTCCCCTTGGTCAGCGCGAAACACCCTTATTTGGGAGTTTGTGCGCTCTGGAGTACCGTTAGGGCCGGGAGGAGGTTGCCCGAACCGGCGGGACAGTCGAAAAACCCGGCTGACTATTCGATTGGACGGTCGTTGGAGATCTGTAGCGGCCCCCCCGCAGCGATTCCCAAACCGATACCAAGTTCGGCAAACAATGGCTTCACCGAACCCTCAAACCACTCTTTGTTTCCGGCCATGAGCGATCGGGCGTCGGGTGCCTGAACCGTTTTCACGACATCCGATTCAATCAGGTGAATCCAGCATTCACCGTTTGCCTTCTGCCCAAGGCCAAGAATTTTTTTCTGGTCTGCCCCCATGCAAAACAGTTTTATTGAATGATCGAGTTCCTCGCGAAAGTGAATCATCCTGCCCGTCACCGCGTTTTCCAAAAGTTCCAAATTGAAAAACTCTTCCGGCAGGGCGTTTCCGGCATTCGCTTGAGCCTCCGATGACATTGTCAGTTTGATTTTGAGTTCGCCGCCGTCGTAGTCACGATTTAGCGAGTTGACCAGCACTTGTCGGCCCATTTGCAGCATCTGCATTCTCATCCGGTTTTGCTGGTTTTGCCTGAGCGCCGCCAATTGCATTGCCTGCGGTTGTGCGTCGTCGGCCACCAGCGACTCGGTATATTTCTCAAAAAGAATTTGCGGGTAGCCGATGCAAATGGGATCGTACCCCTTTCCGATATCCAGCCAGCCAACGGGCAAGCCGGACCTTTTGAAGTCAGATTTTAAAGCATCAATCAGCTCCGCCGCGTTGCGCCCGCCAAAATGGGAGTTCCATCCGTCGCGGTCAAGTTTCCAGAAACCATTTTCGTCCATCGTGATCGAAAGAAGCTTGGAAAACTCGACTTTGGCCGAGTCAAACATCTGTGTTCTAGCGACGTCTTCGGGGTCGTCCTGTTGTTGCCCACCCAAAGTGGTTTCGGGCGTTGCACCGGCATCCGTTGCCTTGTTTGCCGACTCCGGACTGGATTCGTCGCACCACGATTTCCAGGCACTCACATCGTCCCCGATCTCCTGGCCGGTAACCTTTCTGAGCTGTGCAAAAACGGGCAAGTTGTCAGTCCTGTTGTCGGGCCCGGAAGGATTTTCCAGAATGCGAATCAGGGCAGGGGGAGATTCGTGAAGCGATTCCGACACAATCGTGTTGATCAAATGATTGAATTTTTTGAGGGGATCGGCCGCCACTGCCGAGCGCAAGCGGGACTTTACTTCCGGCGGCGTTTGGGGGCTCAACATTCCCCAGGCGATTGCGACCGGCCATTTTTCGGTCTCCTGCGCCAGTTTTTCGGACGCCTGGTTTCGTTCCTCAAACTTTGCCGAATTCAATCCAGCAAACTCGAGCATGAATTCTTCCCAGCCCGATTCCCGGAAAACAATCAGGTCGCGAATCAAGCTCGCCGTCTCGGACCAGGGGACTGCTTTTGGCAGACTGATTCCGACGTCTTTCAATGAGTCACAGAGAGACAGCAGATCGTGTTTGCTGTTGAGACTCTCCCAGGAAACGTCGGACCATGATTGTGCCGAGGACTCATCCAGATTGACAAGAAAGATTTTGGTTCCAGTGGCTTTCATCCAGAAAACACGGTTGTTGCCCGTGTCGATGTGAAACGCAAGCAGTTCCTCCTGCGTTTGGTTGATGGACGTTTTTTGAAAGGGAGTTTGGAGTCCAAGCAAACGCGCACTCTTCCCTGGAACCCGCTCTGCCCTCATGAATTGGTCAATCTCGGACGAGTTGGCCATTTCGGCCCGAAAGTTCTGACTGGTGGAAAAGCTGCTCCATGCGTTTCCGCTTTGGGTCGATCCTCCATTTCCCAATCCGCCAACGATTTCCTTGCAGGTCAACGAGGCGGTCTCCCGTTCGGGAAGCTGAAGATCGAGTTTGTTTTTCGTCAACACAATCGGAACGTGTTCCGACATTTTTTCGGCAGCACCGGAAAAATCCCTGGCAGCAATGTTCCCTCTGGCAATGGGCGCAACCTGTCTCTGGGCCGAAACATTCTGGATTGCAGTGAGGGCAAGTACCAGAAAGAACAGGGGAGTTTTTCGACTCATGCAATGCTCCAGGCAAGATCGGACAATGACGTGAAGGACCCGCAAAGCATTCGCGACAGCGGGAAATCCTAACCGCAAACCAGCTCTACTATATCGCGATCTTCCAGTTCATGGTCGGGCTTAACCACCTTGGGATCGTGGGCGTCCTGTGTCCAAATGCGAGCCGACTTCAGGGATTCTAACAAATCACGATGGATCAACTCAGCCAATTCGACAACCGTGCTCCCCCGTTTCAGGACAAACGGCTTTTCCATGTCAGCCTGTTTTTTGCCGGGTTGACGGGTGTAGACGCGAACACAATTGCAACGCCCGAAGACTGCTCCCCGCAGCAAATCCAGGCCGGAACCGGTTGAGCAGGAGACTGCCATAACCGGAAAAGTCTTCGGCAAAAATTCGCTGAAAAACACCAAGCGGTCCGCAGATTCGGGCAAATCGGTTTTGTTGGGGACCAAAATTGTTGCCGTGTACGTCGTGCCGATGTCCGATTCGTCCACACAGGTTTCCACGCCCAACCTTGTTTTGGAATTTTGGAATTGCCGGATCACATCCAGCAATTCCTGGCCCCCGTCGTCGCTGCCCAGATCGAGCATCAGGATCACAACATCGGCACCCCGGACCATCGAGGCAACATCCTGATCAAACACATCGGCCGTAATCGGTGGAGTATCGACCAGCTGAACCTGCAAGTCTTCCCAGGGCATCATGCCGGGCATCGGTTCGCGGGTCGTGAAAGGATAGTCAGCGATTGCGGGAGAAGCTTTGGTCAACGCCACAAGCAAACTGCTTTTACCCGAGTTTGGGCCACCGATGATCATCGCCCGGCCGGCTCCCTGATGCGGAACCCGGTTCGACGGTTTCCCGCCGGTCGATTTTTTCTGGCGGGTAACTTCTTCCTTGAGTTTGCTGATCTTGTGTTTCAGGTCTGCCTGAAGTTTGTCAGTTCCCTTGTGTTTGGGAATTTCTCGCAGCATGTATTCCAGGCCGGCCAACTCTTCCAGTTGGTTCGCTGCGTTGCGGTAAGCCTTCTCGGCTGTGCGATATTGGGCTGTAAGATTGGCTGGCACGATTCGCTACGAGCTTGTTGCCGGATGGAACCTGGCGTTGCGGAAAATCCGAAAGCCGAATCCGTTTCATCCAGCATACACATTCCGCGCGGGAGCGCAAACGACTTACGCTCCACGTGCCCGGTCGCCAGGAATCTATTGCGACGAAAGCCGAAAACGCTCGGTCTTCAGATTGGCAACGCCACTAATTTGACCGTTTTGAAAGAAGATCGGCGAAGCCCAGGAATTGCCGGCAAAGGGCAACGTGACGGTGACCGAGACGAACTCGGTTCCGGCGGTGATCGTCGATGGCTGGACCTGAACCGTAAAGTTTTGGGCCCCTACAGCTCCCAAAATGGCAGTGACGGCCGGTGTCGCTTCGCTGGCTGTTGCTCCTGGAACCTTGATTGCACGGGCAGCCTGATAGGCCGCTTCACTGACACATTGGCGCAACATGTGAACGCGAGAGAATTCCAGCATGATCAACGTAAAGGTAAGGAGCAACGGCAAGCAGATTGCCATTTCTACGGTTACGACTCCGCCTCGGCAATTCGGTGTTCTGGAACGTCTGTACTTGAACATTTTCTCAGATCCTACTCGGTCAACAACACGGGGAGACTGTCAGCAATCTTGTTGAACGCCGCCGTCAGCTGGGCGTTGTTCGCGGCCACCAGTGACATGCCCCCACCGATATTTGCGATGTTGTCGCAAGTCGCCGAAGAGGCACCTGCGGTAAACGCGACGGCGTGAACAGTAATCCCCAGAGAAGCCGCCAGGGTCGCTGCATCGGCACTTGGTCGCCCCGTGTTTTCGACGCCGTCGGTCAGCACGATCATCACCTTGACAGCACCAGGCCGACGAGCGGACGAATTTTGAAAACGGTCGATGGCCAGGTACATGCCTTCGCCAATCGCCGTCATTCCCGTTGGCGAGTTGTTTGCGAGGCTATTGTAAATCGACGGATATCCGGTGGTAAAGTCATTGACCAAAGTTGCCGAGTCGCTGAACTTCACCGCCGCCAGTTTTTCCGTGGAATAGGTTGCCTGGAGTTTACCGATAAAACTGCTGGTCGCTCCCAGCAGGCCATTCCAGCGGGCATTGCCTGGCACCGGTGGCGGGTCTCCGATCCCCCATTCACCCGAATCCCAGACCCCGTTGGAGTTGGTATCTGCGGCGCGGGGATGGGAACCAACCGTTTCGTCTGGTTCGTAGGCCATCGATCCGCTGCTGTCCACAACCAGAACGACATCCAGTTCGCTGGCCGTTGCCGTGGCAAACTCCTGCGGCTGGAATGTGGTGGTGCCAAGGATGTTGCCAAGGAATAGTGGTACGGCTCCACTTCCGGAACCATTGGTTCGTCTGGCGTTGATGCGAATTGCATTGACAGGAGTGTTGCCGG
>JAYVKA010000391.1:0-5696 GCA_043768885.1 Planctomycetota bacterium | reverse complement strand
ACCGAACGATTTTGAGACCAACCAGTTCGCCAAACGATTCAACAACGACACCCGAAAACTGATTGAGATGCACAAGCACAGACCTGCGGCCATAACGTCGCCCATCATCTCGCTGAACAAGGCCTACGTCCGGATGATCCCGCTGGGATTGATCGTTGGCGGAGCTGGTATCGGTGTTTCGTTTTTGATGAGCGCAGGTAACCTGTCGCGATTCAGTTATTCCTGGCTAACATCGTTTTGTGCATTATTGAGCATGTCGCTGGGTTGTTTGTTTTTTGTGATAGTCCAGCACCTGACGCGGGCCGGATGGAGCGTGACGGTCCGCCGCATCGCCGAAATTTTTGCGATGTGTGCGCTGCCGATGTTCGTGTTGTTTCTGCCGATTTTGTTGCCTGTGTTGTTGGGCAGTGGAGCTGTTTACGAATGGAATGTGCCGGGTTGGTCTGGTGAAGCCGGCAGTCCGTTTGAATTATTGAAGGCCAAGTATTTGGTCAGCTGGTTTTTCGGGATTCGGATCGTGGCGTTCTTTACGATCTGGGGATTGATGGCCTGGTTCTTCCTGGGCAATTCGCTCAAGCAGGACAAAACGGGTGATCCGCAGATTTCGAGAAAATTGCAGCGGCACAGCACCTGGATCATGATTCTGTTTGCAGCGACTCTGGTCTTCTCCTCGTTCGATTTGGAAATGTCGCTGTCGCCAAAGTGGTTCAGCACAATGTTTCCCGTGTACTTTTTTGCCGGGGCGTTTATGAGCGCCATGGCGTTGCTGATTTTGACGTCATTGTTGTTACAACGAAGTGGCCGGGTCACTGACGAGATCACGGTCGATAACTATCACGACATGGCCAAATTTGCCTTTGCGTTCGTGTTTTTCTGGGGCTACATCGCGTTCAGCCAGTTTATGCTGATCTGGTATGCGAACTTGCCGGAAGAGACATTCTGGTACAGCTACCGGATCAACATGGACCTGGAAACCGGCAGCCGCGGCTGGCAGATTCTGAGTTTGATTTTGCTGTTCGGTCACTTGCTGATTCCGTTCCTTGGGATCATGGCCCGGACCGTTCGGCGAAGTAAATCGTATTTGTTTTTCGCGTCGATTTGGTTGTTGGTTTTCCACTGGATTGATCACTTCTGGATCATCATGCCCGAATCGACACCGGACCACGTTTTCAATTTCAATTTGTTGATCGATCTCCCGATGGCAATTGGGATGGTCGGAATTTACATGGCCCTGTTTGCCCTGATTGCAGGGGACCGTCCGCTGATCGCGAAGTGCGATCCGCGGCTGGGCGAAGCGTTGAATCATCGAAACCACTAAGAATCCTGGCGTTCAAAGACAGAGTGCAGTCATGGCTCACACACACACAACAGACATCGCTTCGGCGGACCACGGTTCATCGGGACGTGTACGACCCCAATATGACGACATCAATGTCACGGTTGTGGTCATGGTCGGAATCATCAGCGCGATCGTGACGTTCCTGATCGTGGTCGCGGTTCAGGGGATGGCCTACCGAATGGAAGACACTTTCCTCCGTGCTGCCAATTCGGAGTTCCGAAAGGATGTTGCTGCCGAAACGGTTGCCGCCCAAAAGGCAATGCTGGATGGTGGCGAAGGTGGAGCAAAAGTGCCAATCGAAAAAGCAATGGAACTGGTGGTCGGCAAATACAGCAAGGGCGGAACGTCAGAGCCTTCGGTTGGTTCTGCTGAGTCGCACGGAGAAGCTGGCTCATCGGTCAGTCACTAGCAGGCGTTGATTGGTTTGAAACAACTGTTCTTGCACTAATGTCGCGTCGGGGTTGTCCCGCGGATTTTGAATACGGATTATTTCTTGTCATGAATCTTTTTCGCCAATTTTTGTCAGTCCTGATGATAAGCGCGTTGCTGCTGGCAACGACCGCTTCGGGGATGGCCCAGATTGCGAGTAAACAGTTACCACCGGTCGCCGAAGGGATCGGAGTCGATTCGAAACTCGGAGTGGTGATTGAGGGCTCGATTCACTTCAAGGATACGGACAACAATGTCGTGGAACTTGGCACTTTGTTCGATGGCAGCAAATCAACAATCCTGTCCTTTAATTACTCGGATTGCCCCAAGCTGTGCAGTGTTCAGCTGGACATGCTGACCCGGGCACTTCGCGAAATCAGTTTTTCGGTCGGCCAGGAATTTCAGATTGTTTCGGTCAGCATCGATCCGAACGAGCAAACTACAAGGGCCAGGGCAACGCGGGAAAAGTTCAAGGAGATCTACGACCGGAAATCGGGATTTGACCGGCCGGAGTCCGGTGGTGGCTGGCATTTTTTGACTGGCGACGAAAAAGAGATTCTCGAATTGGCTAAACAATGCGGTGTGAGATACAGATACATTCCGGAGCAGAAATTGTTTTCGCATCCACCCGTTTTGATCCTTGTTTCACCGCAAGGGAAAATCGTTCGATACCTTTACGGACTGGACGTCCAGCCGGCCACTATCAAGCAGGCTTTGGTTGAGACGGCAGAAGGCAAAATCGGATCACCCATTGAATTCCTGAGCTATTTCGCTGGCTGTTATCAGTGGGACGAGATGACTGGAAAATACACTTTTGCTTCCATCAATCTGATGCGAATTGGTGGGTTGATAACCATCATCGGATTGGCGGTTGGCCTGGTACCGTACCTGTTTTTCAAACGCCGCCCAGCCGAACCGGCCGACAAGAGTGGCGAGGCCAGGATCAGTACCACGGCCCGGGTGGCCGGAAACTGAACCTGGCTACAAGAATCGTATAGTGAGTTTTTCGAAAACTGGCATTTCCATGATGAATATGTTCAACCTGTTGCTGGCACAGGAAATTCCGATGTTCGACGATGCAATGAAGCATCCTGAGGGGGCGCCATTCTGGTTCCCAACCAAGGCCTCTGCTTTTGCCGGCGACGTCGATTTTCTGTACAACGCGATCTTCTGGATTTGCGCCGTGTTTTTTGCCGGCATTATTGGTGCCATGGTTTATCTGTGCGTGAAGTATCGCCGGCGGCCTGGCGTTGGCCCGTTGCCGAGTTCATCGCACAACACGGTCCTGGAGTTGGCCTGGTCGATTCTTCCTTCGATTTTGCTGGTCTGGATGTTTTGGGAAGGCGCACGCGGATATTACGAGTCACAGGTAATTCCGGACGACGCCGAGAAAATTGTGGTCACGGCCCGGCAGTTCAGCTGGGAGTTTCTGTATCCGGACGGTGACAAATCGGACCAGTTACATTTGGTTGAGGGCCGCCCGGTCCGGCTGGTGATGCAATCCGAAGATGTATTGCACAGCATGTATGTAGCGGCGTTCCGGCAAAAGAAAGACATCGTTCCGGGGCGATACACCGACCTGTACTTTCTGCCAACCAAAATCGGAAAATATCGCCTGGCTTGTGCCGAGTACTGCGGTGACGGCCATTCTCGAATGCGAACACTTTGCCAGGTACACGAGGATGATGCGACACGGAAGGCCAGCACGATCTGGATCAAGTCGAAATACCTGCCCTGGAAAAATGGATGGCGAACTTTCAACATGAACTGTGCTGGTTGCCACGGCATCAAGGATGAAGTCAAGACTGGTCCGCCACTGAATCAAAAGTGGGGTGAGATGGAGACGTTAACGGACGGTTCCACAGTCAAAATCGACGAGAATTATGTACGCGAGTCGATTTTGAAACCGGATGCCAAAATTGTCGCCAACTTCTCCAATCAAATGCTTTCATTTGACGGCAAGTTGCTGGATTCGGATATTTTGGAACTGATCGCCTTTTTGGAATACCTGAAACAGGGGGGCGATCCAAGCGCTGCCGGTGAAGATGAAGACTATGTAGAACCGGTCGCTGGAGAAACGATGCCCCCTCCGGCAGTGACGGAACCGGTAAAATAAGAAACGGAAGGATCCTGCCAGTTTTTGTCCCCCAATTCCTTTCGACACAATTCATTTGAACGTTCCTGAATACGGGAATAAAGATATGTCAACTGCAGAAATTCGAAGCAAACTGTTTGGCCACGGCGACGGTGCCAACTACCTGAATCATTCCAAAGGCTTTGCGTCCTGGGCTCTGACCCTGGACCACAAGCGGATTGGGATCATGTACCTGATCGGCGTGACATCGGCCCTGTTGCTGGCTGGGGTTTTTGCGTTGGTCCTGCGGACGCATTTGTGGTCTTCGGACAGCGGCCTGCTGTCCGACGCGATGTACAACCAAATGTTCACGCTACACGGCGCGATCATGGTGTTTGCGTTTATTATTCCGAGTATCCCGGCAGCGCTTGGTAACTTTGTACTTCCCATGATGTTGGGTGCCAAAGACGTGGCGTTTCCGCGTTTGAACCTGGCCAGTTTTTACCTGTGGGTATTTGGAACAGGGTTTTTGTTGGTGGCGCTTTTAACCAGCGGCTTGGACACCGGCTGGACGTTTTATACGCCGTACTCGATTCGAACCCAGACGTCGGTGGTTTATGCGACCTTCGGTGCGTTCATTCTTGGTTTTAGTTCGATCTTTACCGGCATTAACTTCCTGGTGACAGTCAACACAATGCGTCCGGCCAGCATGGGTTGGTTCCGCATGCCGCTGTTCATCTGGTCACTGTACGCGACGGCGATCATTCAGATCCTGGCGACTCCGGTTCTGGGGATCACCCTGCTGCTGTTGATGATGGAACGAATTCTTGGAATCGGCATTTTCGATCCGGTTTTGGGGGGCGACCCGGTTCTGTTTCAGCATTTCTTCTGGTTCTATTCGCATCCGGCGGTTTACGTCATGATTTTGCCGGCGATGGGTATTATCAGCGAATTGATCGCAGTTTATTCCCAAAAGAAAATTTTCGGTTATTCGTTCATTGCGTTTTCCAGTGTTGCCATCGCCCTGCTGGGCTTTTTGGTCTGGGGGCATCACCTGTTCACCAGCGGCCAGTCGCACGTAATGACGCTGATTTTCAGTGCGATCACTTTTTCAGTTGCCATCCCTTCTGCGGTCAAGGTGTTCAACTGGCTGGCGACGCTTTACAAGGGATCGATTCTGCTTTGCACGCCAATGTGCTACGCCTTGTCGTTCATTTTTCTCTTCGGAATCGGTGGTCTGACGGGATTGTTTCTGGGCGCACTTTCGACTGACATTCATTTGCACGATACGTACTTTGTGGTCGCCCACTTCCACTTTGTAATGGTGGGTGGAACGTTGACTGCGTTGCTGGGTGGCGTGTTCCACTGGTGGCCAAAAATGTTTGGCCGGATGTACAACGACTTTTTGGGTCGCGTCGGCTGCTTTCTGGTCTTCAGCGGTTTTAATCTGACTTTTTTCCCGCAGTTCGTGATGGGTGCCCGGGGCATGCCCCGCCGGTACGCTTCGTACGATCCGGAGTTCATGATTTTTCACCAGTGGTCAACCATTGGTGCGTTTGTACTGGGTATCGGAATTGTGCTGTCCGTGGTGGTGCTGGTTTATGCCGCATTTTACGGCCGCAAGGTTTCGGGCAACCCGTTTAACGGAGCCTCGCTGGAGTGGCAATCGGCTTCGCCTCCATCATTCCACAACTTTGACCACCAGGTGGTGATGCACGATCCATACGAATACGGCGACATGGTTTACGACGAGGCTCTGGATTCGTGGGTCCATCGGGATTTTATGGAACCGGAGAAGCGTCCGGAGCGAGTCCCCGTGACTCACCACTAGTTGATGTAGCTCCCGCTACGCAA
>JAYVKA010000390.1:0-2595 GCA_043768885.1 Planctomycetota bacterium | reverse complement strand
GCAAATTTGACAACGCCGCCGCTGAAGGGGATGCCAGAAGTTTTGATGTTTCCAAAACTGTTACGCACGTCCAAATCCAATTGGCTGGCTCCGACCGGCACGTTGAGTACGCTGCCTTGATCCCAGCGAACACTGGTAGTGGCTTCCAATGCTGGTGGAATCCAAGCCGTCGGTTCGGTTGTATTCGCCGCTGATGTGAAGACAGGACCGCGGAGTGAAAATGGCTGTTCGCCGGACCCCGCCAATTGAACAAGGTTGCCAGTGTAAGCCCCCAAGAGCGTATTGATTTTCTGCCAATCAGGATTCCAACTTCCCTGGATATTAGTCAGCATTGAGGTCGCCAACTCCGAAAGTGAGCCGTTTGCTTTGACTGTGAGTGCCGAAGATTTCACTACTGTGTTGGCAAACTGAATCGCATTGAAATCATTGGCCAGCAGTAATTCCGAATTGAATTCTGTTTTGGCTTCCCGGAATAGCTCTTTCCACTGGATCTGATTGGAAATCGGTTGAATCGTGGCGTTGACGGGCTGATTCGGTGCCCGTTGGGCCGCGACCAGATCCGTTATTATTGACGTTAACCGTCCGCCGATTCCATTTTCATTGGACGCAAGTTGCAGATTTCCTTCGGCGCTGCCAAACCAGAAAACGCTATCTTCGGTGGGTGACAACTCAAACCAGTCGGCCACTCGATTCAAGTCGGCTCGAAATGCAACTCCGCCATCGACTCGGATATTTTCCACAAACGCAATGGTCAGGTTCTGGCCACGGGCCGCAATCGAACTGGCGGTCAAAGTCGTATCGGCGATTGCAATTTGCCCGGTTGCCAAGTCGTAGGTTGCCGTCCCTGTCCCGTTCGCCTTGGGATCACGGATCTTCATGCCATATCCATTAAACGCCAGTTGTTGAACTTCGTACTGAACATTTGTTAGCTGCAACAAATTGTTATCAAGAGCAGCAGCACACGTCAGATTGATTTGCCCGGCGGCTTGCACCGCACCGATGTCAACAAAGTTCTGGATGTGACGTATCCAGCCATTCAAGTCGCCGGTCAGTTGGCATTGAAGATTCCACGGTCCGATAAAGGCATTTACCACCGGCGCGGCGAGGGTTGCCAACACTTGTTCGGTGCCTACTTCGATTTGCATGCCGCCATGGTCGAGCCGTAATGCCTGGCCGGTTCCATTTGGACCGGCCGTTGATTGTCCGGAAGCGCTCATCTTGATCGAGAGTTGCGGTTGTTTCCAAACGGCCATGCCGGGCATTTGGATGACCGGATTGGTCACCACAAATCGTCCTCCAATTTGAATCGGTTGGTCGATCACAGAAACACCAGCTTGGGGTTCCGCAGTTTGCCAGCCAAAGTTGCCGTCCAACTCACCAGCCAGTTCAGTTCCGGCAAGATCAACAAACTGCCCTACTCTTTCCATCAGTTTGGAAAGATCGCCTTGCGCGCGAAAGGCGGCGGTTTGCAGGTTGGCACTTCCCGCAATCGCAAGGAAATCTGACTCACAAGAAAGGTCTTCGATGGCAAGGCCTTGCGGTGTTTGCGCAATTGTGCCAACCAGACGCAGAGGCTTGTTCCAGACGATATTTTGTGCGCCGCGACGAGCTTTCAAATTCGCCGTGTCGAGGTTCATGATCAAGCGACGGGTGCCTTCCTCGTTTTTGCTGCTGGCTTGAAATTGAACAGTGCCGGATTCGACTTCCAGATCCTCATGTAGTTTGAGCGTGGAGGGGAGCATGCGTACCAGCCCAGCCAAATCAATCTGTCCATCCATTTGGAATGGCGTATCCAACAATTCACCGCCGCTGGCCAGTTGCGTTAGTTGATTGACGTCGAAACGTCCATTGGCATTCACGCGGCCGAAATCGCTGGCCAGTTGAAAGTTAGTGGACGAAATGATCTGCGGCGAAAGTTGCATCGAACCATTGGCTGTCAGGTTTTGTAGCACGACTTGGTCGGCACCAATCATTTGTGGAGCCGCTAACGCGAAGCTTTTCAAATTCAGATTCGCCAACTCAAGATTCATGGATTGCGTGTTCAGATCGATCTTGGATCGCAGGTTTCCGGAAAGTTGACCAGCTGATTGAGCTGGCCCGACAAAGCGTTGTAGGATCGGCGCGACCAAGGAAACTGGCAGGTTGTTGGTGATCAGTGACAAATCGATCGAACCCAGTTGCAAGGTAGTCGCACCGGGGTCGAATTGGGAACTCAGGACCATCGTGCCAGGATTTTGTAATACGATTTGTCCGCCAGCGTCCACCTTCATCGGTGTGACTTGGCAATCGGCTTCAATTGCTAACGGAGCAGCCTCACTGGCGGTTTGCAGGATGGCTTTGAGTTTGTCGATTTGCCAAGACTGCGGATCGGTCGAACTGGTGATCTGGGCGCGGCCATCGAGTACGTTGACGGTCAGTTTGGGCAGCGAGATCGTGTTCGTTTTGTCTGCGGTAGTTTTTTCTTTGCCTGGAGCGGGAGCCATATATTTGGCAATGGCGTCTTCCAAATTACTTCCGTCTGGTCGCAGATGCAAAAAGATCGTGGGACTTTGGATATTGAACTGGCCATAATCTTTGCCGTTGAGAAACGCGAGC
>JAYVKA010000389.1:0-2212 GCA_043768885.1 Planctomycetota bacterium | reverse complement strand
CCTGACAGAACGAATCAAGGAAGTCCTGACCGGCACCAGTGCATCGATCGTCGTGCGTGTTTTTGGTTCTGACCTCGAAGAATTGCGTGCGACGGCCCGTGACGTTTCGGATGCAATGAAGGATGTTCCCGGCGTAACCGCCCTGAAAATCGAGCCGCAGGTGCTCGTACCCCAAGTCTCCGTCAAAATGCGTCCCGAGGCGGCGTCCCGTTTCGGTTTGACTCCCGGATTGCTCATGCGATCAGTGGGCACACTCGTTAACGGCACCCGTGTGGGAGAAATCTTCCGGGACCAAAAGATATTTGGAGTGGTTGTTCGGGGCGAGCCAAGACTCTCCGTCGACGTTACGTCATTGCGTGGATTGATGATCGACACGCCCTCGGGGGCGCAGGTTCCGCTTCAGGAAGTTGCGGAGATCCGGGTTGTCCCCGCTCCGAACGAGATCAAACGCGAAGGTGCTTCCCGCCGCATCGATGTTTCGTGCAACGTCGAAGGGCGGGACCTTGGTAGCGTGGCGACGGAGATCGAAAAGCAGGTCCTGGAAAAAGTGAAATTCCCCAGCGGCTTTCATCCGGAATTTTTGGGAGAGTACGCCGAAGCAAAAGCGTCACAGCAACGAATTCTGCTGATGTCCTTGTTCTCGGTGATTGCGATCATCCTGATTCTGTACGTTGATTTTCAGTCCTGGCGAATCGTGTTGCTGATTACGCTTTTGTTGCCGTTGGCCTTGTTGGGCGGAGTTGTCGGTGTGATGTTGACCGGAGGAATCGTTGGACTGGGTTCCCTGGTCGGCTTTGTAACGGTACTGGGAATTGCGGCCCGTAACGGGATCATGTTGCTCAGCCACTACCGCCATTTGCAAACGGAAGAAAACGTTGCCTTTGGTCGTGAACTGGTGTTGCGCGGTGCCGAAGAGCGGCTCTCCCCAATCCTGATGACCGCACTGACAACGGGACTGGCCCTGGTGCCACTTGTTATTAGCGGTAACATTTCCGGCCAGGAAATCGAATATCCAATGGCCTGGGTGATTCTGGGCGGACTGGTTACTTCGACGCTGTTAAATCTGTTTGTGTTGCCGGTCATCTATTTGACATTCGCGCCGGTTTCCAAACCAACAGTCGAATAGCCGGACATCGCCACTCTTGAACTGAAATGTTGAAAAAACCAGCCGCAAGGCACTAGCCTCCGGTTCCGTGCATTCGCCTGTCAGAAACCGGGTGCTATTGCACGGCGGCCAACAAGAATAGCGCTGCCCAGATAGATCGAACTGTGCAGTCAGTTTCCGCCTTCAGTTGCCGGGATCGGATTCCGAAATCTCTCGCGCGAATTCTGGATTGGTTTCCCGAAGAATTTCCAGAATTTCCCTTCGCATTTCTGCACTCAGATGGGCGAATTTGTGTGAAGTATCTTTGCCTTCCAGGACTTCGGTCACTTTGCGAACTGCCAGATTTCGGACTTCGTTGGGCAAGGCGTCGAAGGCTTCCGAAAGGATCAGGAAACTGCAGGGGTACCGGAACAAGCGGGTTTGCAAATCGAGATCACGCAGCGAGCGGCCCTTTGTATCGCGAACAGAGTGTGCGGAAAACTCATTGGCAAAGTCGCTGGTGCCGGCGACCGGGTCGGTCAGCTGAAACTCGTCGCACATCAACAAATGGGTAACGAGATTGTCGGCAACCGCTTCGATGCGGCGCTGGGCTACGTCGCTGATGTGGCCGGGCGGTCGGTCCAACAAATCGTTCATTTCATGGGACTGATGCAGTGCCTGCCGCGTTTCGAAATTGGCGGCGGTAATCGCGTTGTGCATCTGGGTTTGATGATCCAAAACCAATAACGCAACCAGATCGCTGTGTGGTGAGAGGTAGGGCCTCGTGGAAACGATTCCGTCCAGCGAATGCAGATTGGCTCCGGATTCGCGATCCAGTCCGCTATCGTTGGGTTTGAAAATCGCATTCCCCATGTGCCGCATTTTTCCGTGGGTTCCCGTCACATACCAACCGCCCCATCGCTGGTCGAACGGACTGGTTTGGTCGGTTGTGAAAGTGCCACTTCCAAGTTCGGGCTGACCGCTTCGATCCGGGAAGACGCTGCGAACGAAATAACCAGGAACATTCTGCGTGCGAGACGAGGCGTGACAGGTCAAGCATTGGCCACGGTCGCGAACAAATTCTGGTTTCTCCAGTTCGATCTGCTTGAGCGAGTAAAAGATCGCGCC
>JAYVKA010000388.1:0-3510 GCA_043768885.1 Planctomycetota bacterium | reverse complement strand
GGTCCGACTGATGTTCCGCAATAGCAACAGTGTGGGCCATTGCGAGGATTTTTTCCCCTTCAGCCCCACCGAAACCCGACTCCATCAGCTCGTCCAGTTCGCGAATGATTGAGGCAGCCGCTTCGAACGCATCGATGTTCTGTTTGACCAGGTCGTCAAAATGCCCCCGCACTCCCTCGGGAAACGGCGATCTTCCAAACAACTTGCCGATGGTACTCCTGGGCCAATCTGCTCAAATCTGTTTTTGCGGCACCACTTGACCGCGAGATTTTCGACGATGCTAACATCGGCCGCATGAAGGCGGAATGAGGACGGAAGAAGGGCCCCGGTATCTGTGTATTTTCCCCGAGCATTACGGCGGTTTTTGGCCGGTTATTTTGTGCTGCACCTGATTGCCGCAGCGCTGTTCGTGTGGGTTCTCACCACGGTCATTCGCAACCGGATGATTGCCGATACCCGCGAACGGTTGAGCGCGGTTGCGATGACTTTGAGGCAACATGTTTCGGAGTTGCCCGCAGGCTTAAACGACCAATCGCTGGTCGAGCATCTCCGCCAACTGGGTGCTGACACCGAATGCCGGTTTACCCTGATTGCCAATAACGGAACAGTCGTCGTCGATTCGGAAACCGGCACCACAGACATCGGTCCGCATGGCAACCGGTCGGAAATTCGAAAAGCCCGCTCGGACGGGATTGGATTCTCGGAGAGATATAGCGAGACTCTCGACGTGCCGATGATGTACATCGCAATTCCTTTGCAACACACGCGATCGGATAACGCTTCGGCCTCGAGCGACAATCAGCAACCCTCCGGTTTTGTTCGCGTCGCTGTTCCGGCATCGTCGATCAATTCCGCCGTTGGTTCGTTACAGCGTTATGCCTGGTCGTTTGCGCTGGTGGTCAGCCTGTTGACCGGTTTTCTGATGGCGATGTTTTCGGCCCGCGCGATGCAGCCCCTTTCACAATTTGCCACCGCGGCCCGAAGTATCGGAACGGGTCGCTACGATCATGTCCCTCGCATGCATGGCCGCAATGACGAGTGGGAACAATTGTCCGATGCGTTCCAGCAGATGCAAACCGAATTGAAGCGTCGTGAAAACCGGCTGGCCGAGTACACCGAACGGCTGGAGGCCGCTCTCAGTAGCATGATCGAAGGGGTCCTGTCACTGGACCCCGATGGCGTTGTGCAAATGGCAAACGGCGCGGCACGGGAACTGCTGGGAACCAACAGCGACCTGATTGGAAAAAGGCTGGTTGATCATGTGCGGATCCCCGAACTCTCGGCCGCGATTGATCAAACGCGCCGGGATAGAACTTTTTCGCGAACAGAGTTTCACACCCGTTCCGATCCCAGAAAGACACTCAGCGCGCGAGTCGCGATCTTGAATGACGAACCTGATTCGGGCGTGGCCCTCGTATTGCACGACGTCACCGAACTGCGACAGCTCGAGACGATGCGCAGCGATTTCGTAGCCAACGTTTCGCATGAGCTGAAAACTCCGCTCGCCGCCATCGCGGCCTATGCCGAAACGCTGCGAATGGGAGCGATTCACGATCAGGGGAAAAACCTGCAATTCGTCGAGCAAATCGAAATCCAGGCCGCCAGCCTCAACCGCCAGATTCAGGACTTGCTGGAACTTGCCCGGATCGAATCGAACCGGGCTGTATTTCATATCGAACCGGTTCCGGTCAACAAGGTCTGCGAGTCTTGCGTCGCCGGGCTCGAATCGGTTGCAGCAAAACAAAACGTGTCGCTCACATTACAAGCGGGGCCCGAACCACTGCATGCCCGTGCCGACGCCGAAAGCGTTCAGACCATCGTCAACAATCTCGTGACCAACGCGATCCATTACACGCAGGCCGGCGGAGAAATATCCATTAGTACAATCCTGAACAACTCGACGGTCGTGATCCGCGTCCGGGACACCGGAATCGGTATCGCACCCGAACACCAGTCGCGGGTCTTCGAGCGATTCTATCGTGTGGACAGAGCCCGTTCGCGGGACAAAGGAGGCACGGGACTGGGACTGTCCATCGTCAAACATTTGGCCATGGCATTCGGCGGCAGCGTGCACCTCGAAAGCCGAATCGGCAAGGGAAGCACGTTCGAAGTCCGCTTACCAAAAGCCACATGATTCAACACCGGCTTGATTCGCCATATCATGTTGAATTGGGATTGTCATTTCCCATATCCCATTCGTAACCCGAAGCGTAAGCGAGGACAGGCAAAATCCCTCGTTTACGCTTCCGGCTTTTGAAGAACCGGATCATTCAGTTTTCCATCCTCACCAAACCGATGCAAAACGCATTGAAAGCCTGCCACTGTTGCGGCCTGATTCATCAGGTTCCGGGACTGTTGCCAAAACAACGGGCACGCTGCACGCGATGTTGTTCGGTTTTTCCACGACGTGGAAACCGGATGCTGAACGCCAGCCGGACTGCCGCCGCCGCACTCGGTTCGTTCGTTTTGTTTTGGCCGGCGATTCTGTTGCCCATTTTGCGACTGGAAAAACTGGGACTGGAAAACGAATCAAGCATCCTGGGCGGAACGATCGAGTTGTTGAAAAACGGACAATGGTTCGTAGGCGGAGTCGTGTTTCTGTTTTCGATTGTCTTTCCGATGACCAAAATCGTGCTGCTGCTGGAATTGAGCCTGCTCGAAATCCTGCATCAACGGCACAAGGCAACGACGCTGCGGCTGATGGAACAGCTGGGCAAATGGAGCATGATGGACGTGATGCTGCTCGCGTTTCTGGTGATGCTGGTCAAACTGGGTGACATGGTCGAGTTTCATTTTGGTCCGGCGATTTTCGCGTTTGTTTTGTGCGTCGCAATGAGCATGATGGCTTCGATCGTTTTTGATCCAAGCGCAATTTGGGAAGAGGAAGATGAGTAAATCCGGTTCGAGTGACGAGAAATCTCTGGCGTCCGCCGCCGTTCCATCCATTTCGGAATCGGTGCCAGTCGCCGTCGTCGAAACGGTTCGGCCGTTGCCTGTCGCTTCGTACATGTGGGTCCTGGCCGTTGTCTGTTTGTTGGTCGCGATCGGGATCGTGTGGTCGAGTTTACCCGAATCGGGATATCGAGTCACAGTTCACTTTCCCGATGGGCACGGACTCGAGTCCGAAGACGCCGTTCGCTATCGGGGGATCGATGTGGGGACAGTCCGGCGAGTGGAATTGAATCCGGCTTTGACCGGTGTCGATGTGACGATCGAGTTGAAGCCGTTCGCCGAACCGATGGCCCGCGAGGGTACACGATTCTGGATCGTGCGGCCGGAGTTGAGCCTGACCGGAATCACGGGGATCGAAACAGCCGTGGGGCACAAATACATTGGCCTGATGCCGGGTGATCCCGCGGGTCCGCACCAAACAGCCTTCGAAGGACTTGCCCTTTCGCCACCGGAAGCGTTGCCGGAATCGGGAATCGAAATCCTGTTGCGCGGCGACTTGAAATACAGTGTCAATCGCGATTCACCGGTGACATGCCGGGGCGTCGAGATCGGTCGCGT
>JAYVKA010000387.1:0-17540 GCA_043768885.1 Planctomycetota bacterium | reverse complement strand
GTCAGCCTTCCTCCGGCAACAGCTTTTTCAAGCAATGGAGCAATCATGGTATTCCGGTTTTGCTGTTTGATTGATGAATCCATTTTCTGTCGCCATTTTTGCGAACAGGTCCAGGCCCGCCCGTTGACGCTCGCCCAAATGAAATTGTAAATGCTTTTTCAGGTACATCTGACACTGCGATTCGGTCAGGCCAAATTGTTTGACTGATTCGTGTGCGATTTTGTCTGCATCTGCCACCCCTGCATCTCGCGCGGCCGAAAAAGCCGCGTCCAGTCGTCCAAGTGGCGATGAAGCATGGGCCGCCCAAACCGCAAACACAAAAGGTAGTCCGGTCCACTCCAGCCATTGCTCGCCGAGGTCCCACTGATGTTCGAACTCGCCAGAGTGATCGTGCATCGCCCGGTCACCAATGATCAGCACCGCATCGGCGGGGCTTTGTTTCCAGTCCGCATCGATTGGCAAAACAGACTCGGTCGGATCAATCTGCCAATGGTGTCGCAATAACAATCGGGCCAGGCAGACGCTGGTCCTTGAGCCTTCGTCGAGTGCAACGCTGCGGATTTTTTCGGGGGCAACGCGGCTGAGCAGTTTCACGCTCCAGACTGGCCCTTCGCAAGCAATGCAGGCGTTGGAAACGATTTTGTAAGGCTGGCCGGCAAACAGCTCGATCACGGGAATCAGTGCGGCCGTGAATTCATGTTTTCGCAAACGGTCGGCCAACCGGCTGGGCAGGTCCAGTTCCAAATCGAAATCCGGAAGGAGTCGATCCAGTCCATGAATCAGCGGCCGCGTGTTGAGGTATGATACCGCGCCGATTTTCTTGACTCGTTCCATTTCCTGCCCGTGATTGTTGCAGTCGCGACACGTCTCCTATCAAAACCGGAGTTTAACCTGGCCAGGCAACGTCGTTGAGGCCCGTGCTGGCCCGATGTACTTCAGTGTATTTGTTTCCCGCGACAATTTGGCCGGGAAAACGTTGTTATGCCAGGGACTTTTTCAAACACTCTATGCTGCGCGACGCAATCAACTCCGGGCCGGGGCGAAAGTCGAAAACTTCGACGCTCACCCATCCATCATATTTACAATCCCGGAGCGCCTGCATGATCGGCCGGAAATCCATGTCACCCATTCCCGGCCCCAGACGATTCGGATCGTTGGCGTGGAAATGGACCAGGTGTTGATGATTGCGGCCTATGATTTCGGGAATGGTGATCGACTCGGTCGACATCGCTTTGACATCCAACAACAGCCGAATATTCTCCGATCCAATTTTTTCGATCATTCGAACAACCTCTTCGGCTGTATTCAGGAAATTCGTTTCCTCAGGGCCCAACGGTTCCAGCACGAGAGTCACGTTGTGTTTTTCCAGGACCGGAATCGTGTTTCGAAAAACCTCCAGCGCATTCGTCCAGGCTTGATCGGGACTCACGTCAGGCAACCGGCTTCGTTGCTGGGGTGACCCAAAGACCATGACTGACCCACCGAGGTCGCGGCAAAGTTCGACGAGGTCCGACAAGTACTGTGCCGTTTGTTTGCGGATGGCTCCGTCGTTTGTCGTCAGATGAAATCCGGTTGTTTTGGCCAGCAACCAATGCAGCCCCACGCAACTCATTCCATGTCCGGAAATGGTTTCCCGAATTTCCTTGCGGCGTGCCGTGGATACCTCCAGCGGTTTCTCACCCAGCGTAAACGGCGCAATTTCGATGCCCGAATAGCCCATCCCGGCACAATACTGGCAGATTCGGCCGAGGTCCCATCCTTCGAACATCTCGTTGCAAATTGACATTTTCAATTGCGGGATTCCCTGGACCAGTCGTTTGGGGGGAATCAGCCTGTCGGATTCCCGAACACAGAATTGACAAGATCAAACCAGTCGATGCAACCGGCATTGCCAGCCGCAATACCGGAACAGGTATGGTGCCTAATAACGAAAATAACCCCGCGAGTGCAGAAGTCGGTCCTATGGTTTCGGCAGTCCATGTTACGAATGGAAGACTTGACGGTCGGCAATTCCCAACCGGGATCGCTGCCAGAACAGGTTTGAAACACGGATTCCCATCCAATTCCTGATTAGAAAATGAAACCCTCAAATCGAATCAAAAACCGTTGGCTGCTGGTCGTGCTGGTTTGCGTAGTGCAACTGGCAGTCGCCCTGGCGTTGGTCCAATGGGGAATGGAAGCGTTTCAGACCAAATCGTTGACGATGCTCCGGGAGCAAATGCTGGAGCAATCGACAGCGGTCGGGAATGAACTGGGTTTGCTGGTCAACGACGAGCTGGACGAAAAGGAACCGATTGACATCTCGCGGGTCGAGTCATTGTTTTCTTCAAGCATTGGCAGCAAAGTCAGTTCGTTGGGACTGATCGATGCCGCGTCTTTTGACCTGTTGTTGTTGATGGAGAATGCGAGCGTTCAGGAAATTTCTCCGGAACAAAGGGGGCTGAGCAAGATGACTTGTCGGTCCGTCGATGGTTCCGATCTGTGTAATTTGCAGGAGTCGTTTCGCAATCCACTGGTGCGTTCGGTACGGGGAATCAGCCGCTTGAACGGCGTCGAGCATCTCGTCAGTTCTCATTCCGTCCTGGGGGGCAAAGCGATCCTGATTGTTGGCCAGCCTGCGATGCAGGTGACCGGGAAATACATGAGCTGGCATCCGACTGCCCGAAATGTTGTGTTTACAACAACCCTGTTGGTCGGATTCCTTGCGATTTTTCTCAACACATCGATTCTGCAAAAGTTTGACAATGAGATATCTGCCATACACCGGCAATTAACGGACGCGCTGCTGAAACGGACTCGCGAGCTGAGTGATACACAAAACGGCGTGATCTTTGGGCTGGCCAAGCTGGCCGAGTCGAGAGACAACGATACCGGCGATCACCTCGAACGAATTCGCGGATACGTGACTTTGCTGTCCGAAGAATTGCGGGGCGAGTTTCCGGAAATCGATGATGAGTTTGTCGATAACCTTTCCTTTGCTTCTTCGCTGCACGACATTGGCAAAGTCGGAATTCCGGACGCAGTGCTGCTCAAGCCGGGCCGGTTGACCGATATGGAACGCAAGATCATGGAGTTCCATACCGTGATTGGCGGAGAATGTCTTCAAGCGATCCAAAGGCGATTGGGGCATACCGAGTTTCTCCGGATGGCACATGACATTGCCGTCGCACACCATGAGCGTTGGGACGGAACGGGATATCCACACCGAATCAGCGGAGATGCAATTCCCCTGCCTGCACGGATTCTGGCAGTGGCCGACGTTTACGACGCCTTGACCAGCAAACGGCCCTACAAGGCTCCGATGAGTCACGAGAAGAGTTGCCAGTTGATTCGCGAAGGATCCGGGACGCAGTTCGATGCCCGAATCGTTGCCGCTTTCTCGCGCCGCGTTGAAGACTTCCGTTTTCTGATGGAGCAAGGCCGATTGGTTGACGACGATTCGGTTATCCCCGCAATCGCCCGTTTGCAACAGGTTTTGGGTGATACTCCCGAATTGGCAATTACCTAAACGCTCGCCAATTTTCCGTAAAAAACCAGCTTTTTGCAGCTTCCAGTCCTGGATCAGCAGAGCCCAAATCCAGGTTCCGGGTTACCTTGACACGAGTCTTGTGGGCAGTCGAACGTACACGCCCAGTTCTTTTCTGTGTAAAATCCTGGACGATTTCGAGACCGTTGTTTCCGGTTTCGATTCTTGCAATTTCCAATTGATTCGAACTCCAGGATTTTTCCATGCTAGTCGATCGCCGATACCGGTTTGGTATTTCGTTCTTTGCCGTTTTGGCCGTGTCCGTTTTTTCAAGCCGACTTTCCGAGGCCCAGGATTGGCCGGGCTGGCGCGGTTCGGATCGCAGTGACCGGTCCAGCGAAACAGGGTTGCTTCAGGAATGGCCCAAGGGTGGCCCGGTGAAGAAATGGAGCTTTGACAAAGCCGGCATGGGGTATGCCGGGTTCTCTGTAGTCAACGGGCACTTGTTCACACTGGGCGAGGAAGGCGGAGACGAATTTGTAATTTGCCTCGATGCGGAAACAGGCAGTGAGGTTTGGCGCCAGACGGTCAGTGGAAAGTTCGACAACAATTGGGGCGACGGTCCCCGCAGCACGCCGACTGTTGATGGAAACCAGGTATTCAGCCTGGTTGCCGACGGAACACTGTCATGTCTGAATGCAAAGAATGGCGAAATCGTCTGGTCCAAAAAATTGCAGGACTTTGGCGGGTCAACACCATCGTGGGGCTACTCCGAATCACCGCTGGTTGATGAGGGCATGGTAATCTGCACACCCGGAGGCGAAAACGGCTCGATCATCGCACTCGACAAAAGTAACGGCGAGCTGAAATGGCAAACAGAGGACCTTGACTCGTCGGCGCACTACTCCTCCCCAATCGCCATGCAGGTCGAGGGGAAAAAGCAGTACGTTCAGCTGCTTCCAAATCGTGCCGTTGGGATCCAGCCTGACAACGGAGATGTGCTTTGGCAGTCCGAATGGCATGGAAAAACTGCGGTGATTCCGACTGCCGTCGATGTCGATGGAAAGGTTTACATCACCAGCGGCTATGGTGCCGGAGCTCGCATGATCAACCCGTCCTCCGAAGCTGCCGGAGAAACAATTTGGGAAGGCCGGGACATGAAAAACCATCACGGCGGAGTCATTCTTGTCGATGGTTTTCTATATGGCCATTCCGACAAAACCGGATTTGTTTGTCAGGATCCTGCCGATGGCAAACTGAAATGGAACAACAAGGACATCGACAAGGGCTGCGTTACCTGGGCCGATGGGCGTTTTTATTACGTTGAAGAAAGTACCGGAAACGTCCTGCTGCTGGAAGCGAACGAGGAAAAGCTGAAGCTGCGAGGCAAATTCAAAATGGAGCCGCAGACTGAACAACGAAGCCCCGATGGAGCAATTTGGGTGCATCCGGTAATCGCCGGCGGCAAGCTGTTTGTTCGCGACCAGGAATTCATTCACTGCTACGACATTCGTGCCGAAGCGAAATAAAGTCTCAACGGACAATTGATTTGGCGGTCTTGCGGATATTCGAATGTCCGCAACCGCCTTTCCTTCGGACCAACACAACTTCCTGAATTACCGTTTTAGAGTCAGGTTGTATTCGGTTTGTTCAGGGGTAACGGTGACCGAAAGACTTGTTTGTGAGGCCAGACCATACGAAGTGGGAATGGGGCGGTTTTTGAGGGAAGCAAGAAACCGGGAGGCTATCATTTGCGATTCTCCGTCCTGGCCCCGGGCTTCATCTGGCAACGGCCCATCAGTTACCGTGACTTTGTTGACGCCGACAACCGCTCCTGGCTTTGCCGGCAATACCAGCGTGTAGAATCCGTTTTCGTCCGTGATGGCAGTCGCGATATAGTTTCCGTCCAGGCCAGGTTCCATGGGGATGAAACTGATTTCGGCATGAGGCAACGGCAAGTCATTGAGCGTAACGGTTCCGCTAACGGAAACGATCGCCGGTGGACGTTTGGCACACCCCTGACTCAAAAAAAGAACCGCCACGAGTGCGGCGGTTCCAATGCGAAACTTGTTGTTCACGGTGCAATTCCGAATTCAGTAATTTTCAGGAAATTCAGTTTCTGCAACATCAACGTTTTACTGGAAGCTGACCACTTCACCATCATCCAGTTTCACCATTCTTTGCAACATTGGCAGATCTGAAGTGTTGGTCATGGTCAGGAACTGAACCGAGCCGTCGGCCAAAACAAAGTTGGCTCCGGCATTGCCGTGACCGCTACCAAAGGAACTCAGCCGGTTGTCCTGGAAGGTAAACGATGGGTTTGGCCCGACGCCCAAAGGCATTTTGTAGTTGATCGGCTGGCTGGCACCCGCCAAACAGTCTTGGCCAGACAAATAGCTGGACCAGGCCCAACCACGTCGTTCCGGTAGAAGAAGCCATTCACGCTCTTCGCTGTACCGTTCTCCCGCCATGATTGTATTTGAGTTTCCGTCAAAAATACTTGCATGCCTCGTATAGCTGTTGACCTGGAACATCCCGTCAAACGTCGCGCTGGTGATATACCAGGCCCGGACTCCGGCACTGCCAAAATAGCTGTTGACGGCAAAATAATAATCGTTGCCCCCAGTCGTGTATCGATAGGTGTCTTCCGGAAAGAAATCCGAGGGGCACATATACGATGGAATCACTGTTGCGGCAACCGAGTTTGGGCCAAGAGCATTGCCGTACTCGCGCTGCTTAAAATCGATCAGATCGTGAACACCCTGCTGCTCCATATAAGGCAAAATCCACTCCAGCCACGAACCAAACTTGCCTTCAAATACCGGTTTCGGGATCTTGCCCGAGGTGTGCAAGGTGTTCGATGGAAACACCATGCCTGATCCAGTCCCAATTGGCACATTGACGCCGGGCGGAAAATGTTTGTTGGCACTTTCGAAATTCAGCGTTGCCAAACCAATCTGTTTCAAGTTGTTTTGGCAACTCGTTCGGCGGGCAGCTTCGCGGATCTGTTGCACGGCAGGTAGCAACAACCCCACCAGAATGCCAATGATGGCGATCACGACCAGTAGTTCAACGAGGGTGAACCCCGCCCGAAAATTCCGTTTTAATGTTGAACGATTCATCAGGAAAGCCCCGGAGTTAGTGACATTCGTCTTGCCGCTGTTTTTGGACCCAACCAGCCGCCCCGTCCGGTGTCCAGCAACGTGACCAGATTCTAGGAGATTGCAGGCGCTTCGGATAGGATCTGGGTTTGTCTTTTAACCAAACTTTCACAATTGCGTTCCGGGTATTGTCCCGCGATCTTGAAAAGACCTGACCCTTTCGACAAGACAATCTTTGCGAGTCAGAATCATGCCGAAAAACGTGCTTGGAACCGAGCTGAAAATCTGCGGATGCGAACCAATGACAGGGTTTCGCCGGGACGGTTTTTGCCATACCGGAGGAGGCGATATGGGCCTGCATGTGGTCTGCGCCAAATTGACCGAGTCGTTCCTGCAATTCACGCTCGACCTCGGCAATGATCTTTCGACGCCCAATCCAGACTGGGGTTTTCCTGGACTGGTGGCCGGTGAAAGGTGGTGCTTGTGCGTAAGTCGATGGAAAGAAGCATTCGATGCCGGCTACGCTCCCGAAGTCATTCTCGAAGCGACCCACATGTCAGCACTCGAATTCGTTTCGTTGGAAGAACTTCAGCAACACGCCGCCAGTGAATGAGATGCGACCTTGCGAGATTTTTTCCAACGCCCTTGGGTTGCTGTATTCCGTGACTCGCTCAATCTCGCGCGGCGGGATTTGATCGCCAAGGTACAGGTTCGGATGAAAAGTACGATGCTCAGCGACAATGTCACATAACCCAAGAACCAACTCCCACACAAAATAGCCAGATTTTGGTTCGGAGGCTCTTGCCTGAACACCGCCACGAAACCCGCTATCGCTGCCAGGGAGATCGCGCTGCAGAAACAGAGCTTTCTCAGCATGTAGGATTTTTCCTGTCGCTTCGACATATTGCTCGCCCGGTATGCCACCCATGTCATGGCCAGAATCACGGGCAGTCCGAAGATCACCAAAAACAATGGCACCACAATCAGGACAGCCACAATAACTTCGGGCCGAATCGCTTGGTCGGAGGCAAACGCAAACAACAACCCAAAAAACGTCGGCACGAGGTAACAGCCCGATACCCCGATCAAGAATACATTGCGCGGTTTCAGCTTTTTCAACTCTCGCCCTCCCGCAATGATCGACCAGCTTTGGATTTCCAATACCACTTCAGCAATCTTTCGGAGTTTTTCCGTTGATTGCAAGGCATCATGGCATTCAAGTGCTTATTTTCGAAGAGCTTGCGGATTGGAAATCTGCTTGTCAGGCCGAATCAACAGCAAGGCTGCAATCAATCCGATGACCCAGCCGAGGTAGCACATGTTGTGAATGCAGGCAAACCTCACAAAAGCCCATTTTTCTGTATTTGTGAATCGCTGAAAAAATGTCTTCCATAGTGAGGAGTCACCGTCCGGGCCAATCCGGATTCCATACCCATACCCACCACGTTGCGAGGAATCCAATACAGCAAACGAAAAAGCGATTACCCAATCCAAAATCGGCCCAATGAAATTGCCCGAATTTGAAATTCGTGAAGTATTCAGGTCCGATGGAATAAGTGATCTGGTCGTGCAGAATTCCAAAGGCTCCGGCAACGATCGCCCTAACAATTGCCATCCCAAACAGGGGAGGCAAATCCGTCCAGGCGATTCGCGGAACCAGATACTTGCACCTTGAAGCACCGCCCCTGAAATTGAACGGTTCCCCGAAATTGCGATTCCAAAACGATTCTCGGTGGCCGGCAAAAAGCTGTGTGGCGAAAGATTTTTTGGGCAGCGACTTTGAGTCTGCTCCCAAATTTTTGGCTGCCAATTTTTCTGCCAAAAACCCCGTGTGCCTATCGCTTTTCCAGCGGCACAAATTTTCGAAGGTCGGGCCCTTTGTAGTCGGCGTCTGGGCGGATCAGGCGGTTGTTGGCGCGCTGTTCGAAAACGTGCGCGGACCAGCCGGCGGTTCTGGCCAAAACAAAAATCGGGGTGAACATGTTGGTCGGGATGCCCATCACGTGATAGGCCGACGCGGCGTAGAAATCGAGGTTCGGGAACAGCTTTTTCTCCCGCCACATCACTTCCTCAACCCGTTCGGATATCCGGTACAGCGTATCGTCGCCGCTGTCTTCGGCCAGTTCTTTGGACCATCTCTTGATGACTTCGTTTCGAGGGTCCGATGTTTTGTAGACTCGGTGTCCGAAACCCATCACCAGCGCCTTGGCCGCCAGCATTTTCATCAGTCCCGCTTCGGCCTCGTCCGGCGAGTCGAATTGTTCGATCAACTCCATCGCCGCTTCGTTGGCTCCACCGTGCAACGGTCCACGCAGCGTTCCAATCCCGCAAGTGATTGCCGAATAAATATCGCTGAGAGTTGCCGTGCAGACCCGCGCGGCAAAAGTCGAGGCGTTGAATTCGTGTTCGGCATACAGCGTCAACGATGAATCCATCGCGCGTTCGTGCAGCTCACTCGGCGCAACGCCAAGCAGTTTCTCCAAAAAGTATCCGCCGATCGATTGCTGCCTGGATTCGAAATCAATCTGGACGTTTTCGTGACTGTGCCGATACCAGTAGGTCAGCATCGACGGGAAACAGCCCAGCATCCGGATAACCGCCGGCATTTGCTGGTCGAAAGATTTCTCGGGCTCGATACAGCCCAGCATCGAACAACCCGTTCGCAGCACGTCCATCGGATGCGTTTCGGCCGGGATCAATCGCAATGTCGCCAGGACTGCATCGGGCGGACGCCTGGCTTCGATCAGCTGTTTTTGAAAACCGTAGAGTTCCTTTTTGTTGGGCAGTTCGCCCTGTAACAACAACCAGGCGGTTTCCTCAAAGCACGCTTTGCCCGACAAGTCGTGAATGTCGTATCCGCGATAGGTCAGCCCGTGGCCTTCCTTGCCGACGGTCGCTATCGATGTTTCGCCAGCGGTAATTCCAGCCAGCCCGCCAGTTTTCTTTGCTGGTGCGGAAGTGCTCATGTCTGGTTCCTTTCAGCCAGGCGATCAAGGGCCTGTTCGTACTGATGATAGTTGATGACTTCGTAAAGTCTTTCACGTGTCTGCATTAACGGCAATACCGATTGCTGGGTCCCCTCGTTGCGGATCGCACGAAAGACCTGTTCGGCAGCGTGGTTCATCGCGCGAAATGCGCTCAATGGATATAGTACCATTTGCAATCCCATTTCGCGCAGCTGTTCAAGCGGCATGAGGGGGGTCTGCCCGAATTCTGTCATGTTGGCCAAAACTGGTACGTTCAACCCGCTGCAAAACTGGCGGTACTGTTCGGGCTCGGTCACAGCCTCGGCAAAAATCCCGTCGGCTCCGGCGGCGATGTATTGGCGGCAACGTTCGAGGGCACTTTCCATACCCTCGGAAGCCAACGCGTCGGTCCGGGCAATAATAAAAAAGTCGGGGTCGGTCCGGGCATCAACGGCGATACGAATCCGGTCCGACATCTCGGCGCCGTCCACCAAAGCTTTTCCCGGGCGATGCCCGCAGCGTTTTGCCGCCTGCTGATCTTCCAAGTGAATCGCCGCAGCCCCAGCCGCCTGGAACGTGCGGACGGTCCGGGCGATATTGAAAGCGTGTCCCCAGCCCGTATCGGCGTCGACCAGCAAGGGCACATCGGACATCGAAGTGATCCGCCGAATATCCGCTTCGACATCGGTCATGCTGGTCATTCCCAAATCAGGCATGCCAAACGACGCGTTGGCGACACCAGCCCCGGACAAATAAATCGCCCGGAAACCGGCCTGCCCAGCCATCAAAGCCGCCAGCGGATTAATCGCCCCAACAATTTGAAGCGGTCGCTCGGTTTCCAGTGCCTGTCGAAATCGTTTGCCTGCCGTTTGCATTTCGTGATCGTTTTCCAAAGTGGTCCTGAAAAGATTCATATCCGGCGCGGCGGGTTTTCAAACCCGGCTTTGCCCATTTTCAAACCGACACGATATCGTCTGGCCCAATCCCCGATCAAATGCCGCTGAATTTCGTGCAGAAAAACCGGAATGCTTCTGATAAAATGTCCGTCTCGGCTTTTTGCAAAACCGAAAAGCCGTTACGCTAAAACAATCTAAACTCCCTATCCGCCCCCGTATATGGGCGTTGAATCCTGTTGCCCGAGGCTTCGTCAAAACATGTCCATTGCCCAATCGTCGCGTATCCAGCAACTCTCCTCCGGCAAGATTCCTTCGGGAGTCCTTCGCAACGCCAGCCCGGCCAGTCTGTACGAAGAAGCGATCCGTTATGACGACGCGGTAATCACCGACAGCGGTGCAATTGCCGTGAACTCCGGGATCAAAACCGGACGCAGCCCCAAAGACAAACGGGTGGTCAAACAGGCCTCGATTGAAAAAGACGTTTGGTGGGGCGACGTTAACATTCCATTCAGCGACGACTCGTTTCGTAAACTGAAAAACCAGGCGACGGAGTTTCTGGACGAAACCGAACACCTGTATGTGCTCGACGCATTCGCCGGTTGGGACGAAACCCATCAGTTGAAGGTCCGCATCATTTGTTCGCGAGCCTACCACGCATTGTTCATGCATAACATGCTGATCCGGCCAACGGCAGAAGAACTCAAGAATTTCGGCGAACCCGACTTTGTGATCTACAACGCCGGCCAGGCCAAAGCCGACAAGTCGATCGATGGGATCACGACCGAGACTTGCGTCGCCATCAATTTCGACGAAGGAGAGATGGTAATCCTTGGAACCGAATACGCCGGCGAGATGAAAAAGGGCGTCTTTACAATCATGAATTACCTGATGCCCAAGAACGGCGTCCTGTCGATGCACTGCTCGGCGAACAAGGGGGAGAAGGCCGACGTGTCGCTGTTCTTTGGTTTGAGCGGTACCGGCAAGACGACTCTCAGCGCCGATCCCCGACGCGAGCTGATCGGTGACGACGAACATTGCTGGACCGATCAGGGCGTTTTCAATATCGAAGGAGGCTGCTACGCCAAATGCATTAACCTCTCACCCGAAGGCGAGCCGGAAATCTACAACGCGATTCGATTCGGCAGCGTCCTGGAAAACACAGTTCAGAATCCTGTCACGCGGGCCGTGGATTACACCGACAATTCGCTGACCGAAAACACCCGCTGCTGTTACCCGATCGAGTTCATCGAAAACTCAAAGATCCCCTGCGTCGGCGGTCATCCAAAGAACATCATCCTGCTGACGTGTGATGCCTTCGGCGTGCTGCCGCCGGTCAGCCGTCTCTCGCCAGCCCAGGCGATGTACCATTTCATCAGCGGCTACACGGCCAAAGTTGCCGGCACCGAAATGGGAGTAACCGAACCGCAGACGACTTTCTCGGCCTGTTTCGGCGCGGCGTTTCTCGTCTGGCATCCGACCAAGTACGCGGAGATGCTGGCCGAGAAAATGCGGAAATACGGCTCGCATGCCTGGCTGGTCAACACCGGCTGGAGCGGCGGCCCGGCCGGAGAAGCTTCGCGGATCAGTCTGAAATACACCCGCGCCATCATCGATGCGATTCACGACGGCTCGTTGGCATCGTCGGCATACCAGAACGATCCGATCTTTAACCTTGCAATTCCGACGTCTTGCCCGAACCTTCCAGCAGCGATTTTGTATCCAAAAAATTCCTGGAAGGACAAGGAGCGGTACACAACGACGGCAAAGAAACTGGCCACGGCGTTTTCCAAAAACTTTGAGAAGTACGCCTCACTGGCCAGCGAAGAAATCAAAACCGCCGGCCCCAACCCCGACGCAACGGCCTAATTCGAATCCCATGAAGGAAACCAACTTGCCTTGGCAATCCATCCTGAAAAAATGTTGCCTGACTCGTCTCTTCCGCCCTTTTTGAGCGGTAGCGTGTTCGACAAGAAATTGGTGGCAGGGGCAGGTCAATGGAACGATTCCCTGCGCTGCTTGGGGCCGTTGATGGTCGATGACACAGTGGGCAAGCGGACCGTTCGTTTGATTCGAATTGCTACGGTTGGATACTTTGCCTCGATTTCATTTCAATGCGCGCGCGGAAAATGATCCGTCATTTTCCAGCCAACAAATTCTGTCGGCAAATTGAGCCAGGTCTTCCACCGTTATGGCAAGCGATCCCCGGCTGGTTTAATGAATTGCCCTGTAAATGAAAGCAGCTTCGTTTGTTGCCGGGAAGACATGGGACCGTGGTTATTCTGTAACGATTGAAACGGTCGTGGGGGTTTTGCCTGAATTGCGGTATCGGTCGATTGAAACGGTCGATGGAATGAAATGGACCCGTTCTGTTTCGACCCTGCGGAAAAGAGCCGTTAATCCATGGGCCAGTTACCCTCAAAACGATTGATTTGCCTGTTCCGCAGGTCATCCGACGTTGCACTATTGGGTACGCCGAACAGCGTGTCGATTCTGGCGGCAACGTTCGTTTGCCTTCTGTCCGGATGTGCAGCCAGGGGGCCGTTTCATTCGCGCAGTGTTGTGCCTGGCGAACTTGTCTCGCGGACCGGGACGGTAGTCGCCTACGTCAGACAACCGGGTGAAGTTGTTTTTCCAACAGGCCTTGAATCGGGTCAGGCATTGTCGCTGGACCAGGCGATCGAATCCGCTTTGGCAAACAACGATGGATTTCATGCAACGCTGTCCCAAATGGGAATGGCAAATGGCGACTTTGTCCAGGCGGGTTTGCTGACCAACCCCAGCGTGACGACGATGATCCCGGTCGGTGTAAAGCAGTGGGAGTGGACACTCTTTGTTCCGATCGAAGCGTTCCTGCTGCGACCAGAGCGACTGGCACTGGCAGAAAAAAGCTGTGAGCAGATCGCCCATCAGTTGGTCCAAAACGGAATGTCGCTCGTCCGTGACGTGCAAGTCGCCTACACAAATTTGGCCCTGGCAACCGAGCAATATATTTTGGCGCAGGAAGCACTGGCGATTCGAAACGATGTTGCGAGCCTGACCGAAAAGCGATTGGCCGATGGCGACATTGCGGAGCTGGAGGCGATTCAGGCGCGGGTCGATGTGCTCAACTCAAAAGCCAACGCGGCCTTGCTCGAACAAAATGTCGTGATTGCGCGTGAGCAGTTGGCACTGTTGATGGGGATTCCCGAACAGGCCGACAACTTGCAGGTGCAATCGATGCCCGACTGTGGGCTGGCTGCGGTCAATGTCGATGCCCTGATCGAACAGGCCATGGCCAGCCGCCCCGACTTGCAGGCTGCGGAATGGGCCGTCGCTGCCGCCGAGTCCCGTTACCGACTATCGCAAAAAGCCTGGTGGCGATTCGACGCCGGAGCCGACGCCAACGGAAGCGGCGAAAAGGAGTACGAAATGGGCCCGGTGTTCCGTTTTGACATTCCGATTTTCAACAGAAACCAGGGCGGGATCGCCAGGGCCTGCGCCGAACTGGAGGCTGCCAAGTACAATAGGGACCAGATTCGGGACCAAATCGTCCAGCAAATCCGGCTTGCCTCGACCCAGTCACGTCAGGCGTCCGACAATTTCAACGCGTTGAATTCGGAAGTGTTACCCGCGCTCGACGAAGCCCTCTCGATTGCGAAAAAGGGATTCGAAGGGGGAGGTACATCGTACTTGCTGGTTTTGCAAACGACTACGCAATACCTCGATGCAAAAGCCAGAATGCTTGACCAGGCGGCAGCGATTTGCCGGGCGCGGGCTCAATTGGATTTGAGTTGCGGGCGACGATTGGGGTTGCCGGTTTCTGAACTGCTTTCGAATTCATCAACAGTAAACCCTGACCAGCCATGAATAAATTCGTCCTGCCCATCATGCTCGCATTGTTGACGATGGCGGGATGTGATCGGCACGCGGCAACGAAATCCGCAAAGACGACTCCTGCAAAAGTCGAAAAGCTGCCAGTCGAAACTGAAATTGGGCGGATCACGCTGACTCCCGAAGCCGAACAGCGACTCGGAATTCGACTGGCACCGCTCATCGAACAGGACATCCAGCGCCGACGTACTTTTGGCGGTGACGTGATGATTCCAGTGGGGAAATCGATTACGGTGTCGGCTCCGTTTGCCGGGACCGTTTCGCCGCCACGCGAACATCCAATTCCGGTTCCTGGTCAGCAGATTGGAACCGGCACGGCAGTTTTGACGCTTGTTCCATTACTTACTCCGGAACGCGACGTGCCGACGCCGGCTGAACAGGTTCAAATGGCCAACGCGCGGGCGACCTTGTTGGCATCCATCGCGGTAGCCCAGGGCGACGTTCAACGTGGCAAGGCCGAGATTGAGGCGGCGCAGATTGTGTTGGCCCGTGCCGGGAAACTATTCGCTGACCGGGCCGGAGCCGAACGGGCTGTCGATGACGCCAAGGCCCTGTTGGCAGTCGCGCAATCGGTCACCAGTGCCGCGCTGGATCGCGAGAGACAATTGACGGAACTCGTCAAGGAACTCGACAAACCGGCTGCCGAACGAAAAGCATTGCCGCTCGATATTACTTCCCCTCGAACGGGAGTTTTGCGATCGATGCCAGTGTCCGAGGGTCAGGCTGTGACACCAGGTTCGGTGCTGTTCGAAGTTGTCGATACGGGCACGATGTGGATCCGCGTCCCGATTTTCGTCGAAATACTTTCGGATATCGATACAGCCACCGATGCATCCGTTGGCGCGTTGGGTGCCATTCCGACCTCTGTTGGTTCGACGTCCAGAGACATGGTCGCGACTCCGGTTGTCGCACCACCATCGGCCGATGCACTCAGTTCGTCCCTCGATCTTTACTACGAATGCGTGAACCAGAATGGTTTGCTGCGCCCAGGCCAGCGGGTCGGCATGAGTTTGGCCTTGCGGGGTCAAGCTCGCGGATTGACCGCGCCGTCCAGGGCCATTGTGTATGACATTTACGGTGGTAGTTGGGTTTACATTCGAACGGCCGAACATGTTTTTCAGCGTGCGCCGGTTCTGATTCATTACATGCTGGGGGACCGGGCTGTTCTCGCCGAAGGCCCGTCCGCAGGCACCCAGGTCGTTACTGACGGTGCGGCCGAGTTGTTCGGTACCGAGTTTGGAGCCGGCAAGTGAATTGGCTGATTCAGACTTCCCTGAAACTTCGGGTGCTCGTCGTAGCCGCATCGATCGCGTTGATCGTGTTCGGCATTCGTTCGCTCGACCGGGTTCCGCTGGACGTTTTCCCCGAATTTGCTCCGCCGGTTGTCGAAATCCAAACCGAGGTTCCCGGCATTTCGACGGAGGACGTGGAAGACCTCGTTACGATTCCGATCGAAAACGCGCTGACCGGAATTCCGTTTTTGAAAGCCGTGCGATCGAAGTCGGTACTTGGACTTTCGTCGGTGCGGCTGATTTTCAAGGAAGGAACAGACCTGCTTACCGCCCGGCAATTGGTACAGGAGCGATTGGCCCGTGTCGCAACCAATCTTCCAACAAGCGTTCGTCCGCCGGGCATTCTTCCTCCGCTGAGTTCGCTCAGCCGTTGCATGAAAATTGGTGTTTGGCAGGATCGTCCCGATACGATTGCCAATGTGCAGGAACAAAAAGCGTTCGACAAACAGTCGCAGATGGACATGACTGTCCTCGCCCGGTGGACGATCCGGCCGCGGTTGATGGCGATACCCGGATTGGCCAACGTGGCGATTTGGGGTGAAAAGGACCCGCAGCTGCAGGTCGTCGTCGATCCCGATCGTTTGCGAGCCAACAATATTACGCTCGAGATGGTGACGCAAACTGTGCGGGATTCGACGGTGGCGGGTGCGGGTGGTTTTATCGATACCGCCAACCAGCGAATCGCAATTCGCCAGATTCCGCCTGTTTTCACGCCGGAGGAAATGGGGGCGATCGTTGTCACCTATCGAAACGGCTTGCCCCTTCAAATTCGCGATGTAGCGACAGTCGTCATCGATCATGCTCCACCGATTGGGGACGCGATCATCAATTCCCAGCCGGGTTTGTTGCTGATCGTTGAAAAGCAGCCGTGGGCCAATACGCTGGATGTGACACGGGGCGTTGAATCGGCGATGAATGATTTGCGACCGGCACTGGGTGACACGCATTATGACACAACGATTTTTCGCCCGGCGACTTTTATCGAACGGGCCGTAACCAACCTCAGTCATTCGATGTTGATTGGATGCGCTCTGGTCGTTGTGGTGCTGTTTCTGTTTCTCGCGGAATGGCGGTCGGCTTTGATTAGTGCCGTCGTGATCCCGATTTCCTTGTTGACTGCCGTGATGGTTTTGTACTGGCAGGGCGGAACGCTGAACACGATGGTCCTGGCCGGGCTGGTGATTGCGCTCGGCGAAGTCGTCGATGACGCAATCATTGACGTTGAGAATATTATTCGGCGCCTGCGATTGAACTCTGCGCTGTCAACGCCGCTGAGTTCGTTTCAGGTCGTCGTGCAGGCTTCACTGGAAGTCCGCAGTGCAGTCGTCTACGGCACGATGATTGTCGTGTTGGCGTTTCTGCCGGTGTTTTTCCTGGAAGGGCTTGCCGGTTCGTTCTTTCGACCGCTCGCCAAATCCTACATTCTGGCAATCCTGTCGTCTTTGGGCGTAGCCTTAACACTGACCCCTGCCCTTTCGCTGTTCTTGTTGCCCGGCGTTGCATCGCGACAAAGACGGGAATCATTTGTAGTCCGATTCCTGAAAGCGATTTACCGGGCGATTCTGTCGGGCATTCTCCGGTTTCGATTGCCGTCGATGGGGGTTACTGCATTGGCTTTTGCGGGATTGGCCGTACTGGTTCCTGTGTTGGGTCAGGAGTTGATGCCAAAATTCAAGGAAACTGATTTCCTGATGCACTGGGTCGAGAAACCGGGTATTGGAATCGACGCGATGGATCGAATTACGGTCCGGGCCAGCGAAGAAATGATGGGAGTCGAGGGGGTCCTGAATTTCGGATCGCATATTGGTCGTGCAGAAGTTGCCGATGAGGTTGTCGGTCCGAACTTTACGGAACTTTGGATCAGCATCGATGAAACGGCGGACTACGATGCCACGGTTGCCAAAGTACAAACGATCGTCGATGGTTATCCCGGTTTATATCGCGACCTT
>JAYVKA010000386.1:0-2217 GCA_043768885.1 Planctomycetota bacterium | reverse complement strand
GGCAAAGTGGTCGATGTTTCGGTTTTTCTGGCGAAACAGCAGCTGCCGCCAATGAAGTTCAACCAACCAACAAAAATTGCCGTTCAGGACGCCTGTCATCTGGTGCATGCCCAGGGAATCCGTAACCAGCCACTGCAATTGCTGGAACAGATCGAAAATGTGCGACTCGTTTCACTGGAAGAAAGCGATCGGTGTTGCGGATCGGCAGGCACCTACAATTTGCAACAACCAAAAATCGCTTCGGAACTGGGGCGCATCAAGGCCCAATCGATCGTCGATTCCGGTTGCGACATCGTTGCGTCGGGAAATATCGGTTGTCTGGTCCAAATACGAAAGTATCTGAAACTTCTCAACAGCCCGATTCGCGCGATTCACACAATTGAAATTCTTGATCAGACGATGGAGTAGTCGATGCGGCTAACGCTTCCTGTCACTCCCCTATCCACTATTCCCCGATGCAATATCAGGCAAATTCAAAGTATGCCAACGAATTCCTGTCACTACAAACGGTTGAGCAGCAACCATCCGATGAGGCAACCTGAATACTGATGCCCGATTCGAAACTGGCATCAGCAATGATAAATTGTTAAGTCGCAGTCTTTTGACAAGACACTCCGTCGGAACGGCCGGTTGGAAAGTCCCCGAGTTTTGGTTTCTTTGGAGTGAGGATTTTATGAGTGATTCAGTTTCGATTCGCTGGGCGTTGGTCTTGTTGGGCATGGTATTGGTCTGCGCGACAGATTCCGGCTTAATAGCCCAGGAACCGTTGTACTTCAAGAACGTCAGCGTTTTTGATGGCGATACTGGAATCGGGGTGACCAATGTTCTGGTCCAGGAAGGCAAAATCGCAGCGATTGGTGTTGATGTGAAGCCTGGTGGGGGAGCGACGGTAATCGACGGGACTGGCAAAACGCTGATGCCAGGGATGATCGACTGTCACACGCACGTCTGGTTTGAGACCCATCTGCAACAAGCTGCCGATTTTGGAGTCACAACAGAAATGGACATGATGGCGGTGGCCAGAAACGCAGCGATGCTCAGGCGGCAACAGACGGAGGGGCAGGCCAATAACCGGGCCGACTTTTTTTCAGCCGGTCCTGCGGTGACTGTGGCAGACGGGCACGGGACCCAATTTGGTTTTCCCGTCCCGACGCTGGACGACGCCGCCCAAACCGGACAATTCGTGAACGAACGAGTCCGCGAGGGATCGGATTATATCAAGCTGATTTACGAAGACGGTAGCGCTTACGGATTTACCCGGCCGACCCTCAGCCCGGAAATGTTTGCTGCTGCGGTGGTTGCCTCGCACGAGAACGACAAGCTGGCGGTTTCACACGTCAGTACGCTGGCCGGCGCAGCGATGGCAATAGAAAGCGATATCGACGGGCTGGTTCATTTGTTCGCGGACAAACCGATTACGCCAGGGTTGATTGAATTGGCAAAATCAAAAGGCATTTTTGTAGTGCCGACGGCGACCGTTATTTCCAACGCCAGCGGGGCCAACCTGACGAAGATGGTCATTGAAGACGAACACTTGAAGCCGTTTCTGAACAATGAAACGCTTTCCAATCTGGCCAGTACTTTTCCGCAACTCGCTGGTCAGGACGGCGACTGGAAAGTGCTTCGCGAAAACATTTCAAAATTGCATGAAGCTGGTATTCCGATCCTGGCCGGAACGGACTCACCAAATCCCGGCACGGATCACGGTGTCAGCATGCACCAGGAATTGCGGATGCTGGTCGAGGCCGGATTGTCAAACGAACAGGCTTTGGCCGCCGCGACTTCGCTTCCCGCGAAGCATTTTCAGCTGAATGATCGCGGCCGGATTGCAGCTGGAATGCGGGCCGACCTGGTCCTGGTCGACGGTGATCCGACCGAAGACGTTGCTGTGGTCGCCAAAATTGTCGGTGTCTGGAAAGGTGGCCATCCGATCGATCGCCAGTCCCGTCTGGACGCCGTCAAGGCCGAACAGGAGAGAGCTACAGAAATGGCTGATGCAACGGAAGACCGGTTGATCAGCGATTTTGAAGACGAAAAGGTGACTGCAAAATTCGGAGCTGGCTGGAACGGCAGCACCGATTCGATCAGGGGGGGCGACTCGACGGTTGAAATGAAAATTCTTGGCGGTGGTGCTGATGGCAGCCAGTCGTCACTGGAAATTTCCGGTGTCACCCGCCAGCAACAACCCGCCTTTGCCGGAGCGATGTTTTCTCCGGG
>JAYVKA010000385.1:0-36006 GCA_043768885.1 Planctomycetota bacterium | reverse complement strand
CTCTCTCTCGGGGTCCGAGAGCAACCGGGTTGTTAAGGAGTGGCGCTTGTTAACGAGAGAGTCAGAGAGTTCGAAAGGGTTGCTCCCGGGGTGCGCGGCCAACCTCCATGGTTGCTTCCGGACCCCGTAAATTGCTCCTCGAACTAGAGAGTCGAGGCGGGGTGTAAGAATCGTCGCAAACCCCTGGAAATCCCCGCGTTCATGCAAAACGCCGAGAGCAGAGACTCTCGGCGTTTGCGGTTTACCCGTGTGTTGGCCAGTTTCGAGGCCAAAAAATTAGCTCCCCGAACGCAACCCTGTTCGTAACAATACTCTGCCCTACTCTCTGTGGGGCGAGGAGCGGCACACCTGAATTCTTAACGCGATTCGGATTACCTAGACTTGTCCCTACTTAAATCCGAAACCAATCAACTATTGACCTTTTTCAAGTCTGTCGCTGTCCCTGATACCTCTCCCGTAAACCGAGGAATTTACAATCCCTTAGTATGTCCAGTCATGCAGAATTTCGCTTTACTGCAAATTCAGCTCCGGAGTTGGAAAACCAAACATGTACGTGTTTGTTTCGTCACCGCAATCCAAAGAACAGCAGCATTCCGGGTTTACCAGTCGCAACAAGGTCGCCAGACGCCTCTTCAATCTCGCGGACCGCGTCGGGACAAAGTCCGGCCAATTCGGACCAGCAATCCTTCACCATATCGGCCTCCCAATTCAGAAACTTTTTTCGGATCGCTTCTTGATTCTCGTCAATTTGTTTGCCAGAAATCTCCAATCGCCGGATTTCGTCAACTGACAACGCTGACAATATTGTCCACGGACCGCTGGACATCGTGGCGCGACGTAGAAGTACTTCTCGCAAATACTGGGTTTGGGCAGGAACCAATGAGCTGTGTAACCGTTTCAATCCGGATATTTCGATACTCCGAGTGAGTTCCTGCAATTCCCCGATGGCATCCAATTCCCCTTTTTTGGCGCGCTCTTGCGCCAGATCCATCGCGACTTTCAACTCTTCCTTTTCGCTGTCAGTCATCGTAAATAGTTGTGTATGCAATTCATCCAACTGTTCCCGCGATGGCTCGATGCCACCATAGGCACTGGAACTTACGATCTGCATATAAGTCAACCGCAATTGGGAAACTGGCTCAAGGACGAAACTTGTGTTCCCATCTGCAAGGACCTCGAAACGGATCGCGCCTATCTCGACAAGGGATTCCAATGAGTCTTTCACTTCCTTGCGATTGTTGGCAAGCAGCTGTGCTGCAAAGACCCATGGATCCTCTGTAATCCAGGCGGGCTCCAGAAAGGCAGCTGAAGAGCCTGGCTCCTTGTCGGCCAACAGCTTCAGCACTTCGGTAACGGCAGCCTGCCGGAATTCCTTGAAGCGATCCCGGATCAGGGAATCCTGTTTTTCCATCCATTGCTGGACTATCTTCAATTGGTCCGGACTTAATTTGGTTCTTTTATTCAACCAGGTAACCAAACCAATGGTTCTCATTTCCCGAGAATTGAGGATTTCCCGCACCCGGTTTGACTGATCTGGATTCAGGGACTTGGCTATTGAGGCAACATTGTCGGAATCAATCTCAGCGAACCGATTTAGATCCGCAGGAAGCGGGATTGGACTAGAGAATGCGTGAACCAACTCTTTTGGAACACGTAATTCTTTTCGGATCCTCGAAATTGAGGCTGACTGATTCCTTTCCAGTTTCAGTAGCTCGATCACTTCGGGCGTTTCAAGAAACTTGACGAACGAGACTGTTCTCGGAAAACAGGTTTCCTCGACGGATTCAGACGTACTTGACGCTGAACGGCGATTGATGGCCAGCCTGTCGCCAAGACTGACGGACAATCGAGTGGATAACTCAACAGGAACCTGTGCCTGCGAAAATCCTGTGTTGGAACCGGCCAAGACGACAATGACAGCAAGAAAGATTGCTTTCAATTGGCCAATTCCTGGCAAACAGCTCAATCCACAGCAGAATTGGAAACCGGAACCCCAAAACATCTGAAAATCCCCTGAAAAAACCAACCACGAAAACAACGACTGACTCCTGGTTCTGGCCTGCCTCACAGACATCGACCAACCGACGATCATTCCTGCTTATGGGTTGCCGACAACTCAGGAAAGTTTTCCACCATCACTTCGTAATTCTGCCCTTCAGAGTCCGCCAGGCGTGTAGGTACCGGTTCCGTTCCGACGACCGACCCACTGAATTCGACCCGCGTCCTATTCAACTCTTTGGGATGGATTTTGATGTCAATTCCAGGTGGTGAGGAGACAAGTACCATGTCGCGGCCTTCCGTGGAATCCGCCGGAAAAAAATCAACCCACCCAGGGTTGTCTGCGGAAATGAAAAGCCGCCGTACTGATTGCCTCATTCGATTGGAAGACCCCAGCAAACGGAATGGGATTTCCCGTGCAGGCAATTGATTGCCTTCAACGGTAACCCGCAAACGATAGTGCCCTTCCATTTCCAATTCCCGACGCTGGAGCCAGACCGTTGCAAGCTGAAAGCGCTCGCCATTCGATGACTGTTTTTGCGAAGTTGCACGCTCCACGGTACACGCTACATCCAGGTTTCTGGCGTCAATCACCTCCGCATGAACTACTGAGGCGTGATGCAAAGGAGAATCTGTTTCGACCCGAATCTCCACAGGCGCATTGTCTCGCAGGTCCAACGCATTGGGCGATACAATCAAACCATCCAGTATATCCACCAAAAATCGAACTGGAATCTTATATTTTCGGCTCCCAACCGTGTAGTTCAACACACATGTGAAAGCATGTCGTCCTGCCTGTTTGCCAATCAGGTTCAGTCGAACGGAGCAATCGGAATCAGCAGACACGTCCATTGGCGCGCCAGTAAAACGTTCGCCATTCAAAAAACATCCCATGCATCCGCAGCTGGAGTCAAAGGAAATCAACTTGGCTTTGCCAACAATCGAATTGAGCGGCACCTTTACGCTATGTTCGTTACCTGAAATCACTGGATTGACAAGCGTTATCTCCAATCCGCCGGAAGTGCTTTTTGAGCGCGTGTAATAGGCTAAACATGTTGCCACAAAAACAGCCGGCAAAATCAAAAAAATGGTAAACCGGACGTTCAATGTACTGTTCCTCGTCGCCAGAACAGCATTCTCACAACTGCGAACAGGACGACAATTAGGGCCACGGCCGCTGGATATAAAAAAAAGGAAGACCCTGTTGACCCTTGATCACCAGGGCCACCATCACCTTCTCCCGACGGTAAACCTGATCCGGATTGCAACAGTTTTTCGCGGATAAAATCCGGAAACTCAGCGGGCGTCAGCTTTCGGTTCGGCTGGTCACGGAAATAAACAACAACATCACAAGTTGTCTGTCCGCCAGTACTTCCAGGGCGAACCGGTTCGATTAACTGTTTCACCATTGTCTGGTCTGGAAACTCGAACTTCCGGGCGGACATTAGACCTGAGTCCATACCTTCAACGGATACGAGGAAATTCCGGGTGGAACCAGTTGGATTGCGTTCACCACCTTTGATGCTGCCGAAAGTTACGGAAACAGTGGACGGTACCCAACCTCTCCCTGCTTTTTGAAACGAAGGGGTTTCGTACACAATAAACCACTTTTCTGATTCCACTACGACTTCAACTTTTCGGGCCATGTAACCCGCCTTGGGATCCAACGTTACGTGCACCATTGCATCTTCCAGTTTGCCTTCGATTCCAGGATGTTGAATGCTTAAAACCGGAAGCTCGTCAATTATTTCCAAACCAACATTTGTCGATTCACTCACAAGTTCTTCAATTGTTCGGTACTCATCCAGTGCGTTACCCGACACTCGAAGCATCATCGGAAGCAATCCGTAATTGTGCGAAAGGTTGCGTCCAAAGGGTGCCTCCCAAGCTTCATAGGTCTTTTGCCAACCGACTTCTGGTGGAAGCAATTGCATTTCTTTTTCCGGCTCGTCATCATATGTTCCACCCACATTGGTCGCGAACAATTTCATGTGGCCTGCTTGATGGTCATATTCCACAACCTGACGCCTGATTATGAAAGTATCATTGTCTGCCGGAATCTCACTAAGCACGTCTACTCGTTCCAACAAACCCGATTTCTGCCATCGCGTTCGGACCCGGCCCCGGCCTACGGGGTCAGAATTTGCGTCCAAGACAATTTCAATATCATCCAATAGCGCCAAAGCCTGCGTATTCATCGAAGCCAATCTCGCCACTTCTTTATGCTGGTCCTGTTCGTGTTCCTGGCACAACGAATACACAAATTGCGATTCCGCCACCAACAGAAACAAAACCAGGAACATGGGAATCCAACGCATGCCGGCGCATCCCAAATACGATTGTTTTCCGTTCGCAGAATTCCGAAAGCAGCAAACGCAACATCGCCCATGCTGAGATAGACCAAAACAACAATTCGCCACGCCAATTAACATTGCCAAAAAACATGTTCGGGCAAGACCCGCTTGTCCTGGCTTCATGGAATCACGCTTTACAAAAGGGGGAAATTCAAAAAATACACCGAAAAGTTCTGACAACAAAACAACCGTGTTTTCGGCGCACGACGCTAGCCAAACCAAGCCTCTTCGACCATTTCGTCAATCTTGGGTTTACCAATGCTGCTGCCTGGGCCAATCACAAAATCTGATTGCTAATCCCAATCTTCGACCCGGTTAATACAAATGGTTCAAATTTGGAATTCGAATCATTTGTAAAAAGTTCAGACGAAGAATCGGTTCACGAGAGATCAAACTGCGAGAATGCTGCAGCAGTCATTAATCCTTCACCGTATTAAAAACATGTGCGAATCCGGCCAGAGCTACAGGATTCGGACGGATTATTCTGGCACTGACCAGTGCAGTTGGTACCTGTGCACGTATACCACGACCAAAAGGCTTCTGCGCAGTAATCGCCTGTGATCGAACTAACGCAAGTTCCATTTCCTTCCGCCACACACATTGGCGACGGGACTACAAAGGTACCGCACGTTCCGACCGTCGCTGTCTCACAATATGAACCAACGACATCGGTATCCGAAATCTGGACTGGAGCTGGGACTCCTCCTCCTCCTTGCTGCGTAACACCAGCGAAACCAATGGGTACTGTCAAAGCCAGAATCAAGACCACCAACGTAACATGAAAACGACCTAAAAAATGATTCTTCACCATACAACATTCCTTAGAAAGAGATTACCAAACGATTGCCCGAAAGTAGGCATGCGAACATAAAACACACGGAACAAGCAATCCAACGGCCCCCGGAACTCCAACTTACGGGGAAAAATCCCGATGAATTGTCACACAAAGTGTTGTCGAACAACTTCTTGAAGCCCTTGGCGTACGCAAAACCTTCAAGTTTCCTGGCCGGACGAGGCCATGTATGGCTCAAATCTCCCCGACTGGGGTGCTCGTTACTTCCCGAAACTGCCTCATCTTGACGAATATGAAGCAACGTGCCTGGAAGAACTGAGATGGGAGCGTCGATGTGAATCAAGATGGCGTCGGAAAGGTCCGCCGGAATACCAATCGAAAACGGCGGGCGGCTTGTCCCGGCAAGTATGATGGGGATTTTTGATTCGCCGGGACGGCCTGAACGCTCCGCAAACACCTGGCGAATCATTTCCCGACAATGCAAGCACTTTTGGTCTACCCATAGAACATCCAGATTAGGCTTGGAAATATCCTGGTAGTCCTGACCGTATAAGCCAACCATCACCTGGTCAATAAGAACCTGACTGGATCCAGTCGGGGCACCCCACTGAACCTGAACCAATGCAATTATGGAAGCAGCTGCAAAAGAACAAGGAAACAGCAAGCCACACTTGTGCAATCTCACCGATTCAACAAAATGCATCCATCTTTGACCGCGTCGGCTTTCCGCAAGTGTATCGTTCGAATTCAACCAGGGAGAGCATAAAAATGCAATCAAAACGAGGTCGAATACCAGAAACAAAGCGCTTGGCAACTCCCAACTTCCAGCGCAACCACAATAACCGGTGCCAATCAGCGATCTTACCAGCGAAAAACCCGCGAATCCGCCGAAGACAATAACCATCGCAGCGCGCTTCGCAGTCCAGGACGCCCGCGAAACAAGCAGCCCGATCAAAAGCAATTCTACAACCAAACCAAACAGCAGTGTCGCAAAAGATGGATCCGGGGAAACATCTCTTGCAAGACGATCATACGCCAAAGAATAGGCCTTGAGAGCAGCTGTGGCCCCGAGTACCAGCAATACGATTACCAAAAAGCTTAGTCTGATTAAATTCGCGCGACGCTTCACGAACGCACCCATTTATCTGCCTGTTGAATTCCCGAAAAACGCCAACGCGATTGGTTTTGATGAATTAGTATCAGCTATCGGATCGGTCATCTGCATCCACAGCTTCAGAACCGCTGTGACGGTGAGGAGGCAGCCGATCAGGAAGAATGCGACTCGTGCCATTTTGGAACGTGCCAATGTTTTGATTTGACAAGAACTGGAATTCGACACCGTTGCGAACGACCCCGCACGACTAATGAAGCCGGTTGAAAATCGTTCGTTTGAATCGATGTCCTGTTGAGTTCGGGAAAACTCGGACACCGATTCAGGTTCGCCTTGTCAGTGTGGGCTGGCTGGTCGCCCTGTTCGTTGTTTCCAGCATGCGGGTCGGACGGAAAGCCCCGAGATTTGCCAGAAATCAATCGAACTGGCTGATAATATCCGATGGGGGGGCGTTGTCAAGAGAATTCCGAGATATTTTCTTAATAATTCCTGTGCCGTGAAATTATGTGGAAATTCGCGATGTTGATTGCGAAACGTTATGCCCAGATGGGTCTTCGGTGAAAGCCGAGGGCTGGAGTACGTGTTTTTTGCCATCACCACACGGTTACCTCACGCAATCATAAAACATCCTATTTGTATCCGTACAGCGCCTTTTTTGACTTTGGATTCATTCCAGGAGTTTTTGCAATTCGTTGGACGGTTTGTAACGCGATTCTGTTGCCGAGTGCCAATGGCAACTACCCTTCGAGTCATTCGATAGAGCTCGCAACATTTACAAACATGTTCGACCCCTTCAAACAAGGCACACTCGCCCATCTTGCGGCATTCGAAAATCACTGTTTTCCCCTCAACGCGCACGGGATTTCCCAGCGATTTGCAGGCGTACATTCTCGCATAATCGATCACGCCAAAGGTTGGTATGTGTGGTACATCGCCAGTTTCCCAAGGGCATGCATTTGGGAAACGCAATTTCAGTTCGGTCCGAACGCCACGCAGGAACGAATTGTTTTCATAGCTGACGACACTCGCTTCTTCGCAGATACCCCTTGAGTGATTCAAATACCGAAAATCGTCGGCGGACTTGGTGCTCGGTCGCCATTGGGTCAAAGCCCTTCTGGGATTGGCGTTTGTAGCCAGAAGTTGGCCCAATCCATTGACGTTTCGTTATTGTCAGCCGACGAATCGACGGTCAATGTTGATTGCACCAGGCATTTTCTGGAAGCGTCTGGTGGATCGCGGGTGTACTCGTAGGTGTAGATCGATCCGGTGAAATGAACGGTCGTCGGTGTGACCTTGATTTGCCACAACCCATCTGGCTGGAAACTGATCACGCCGGAATTGAACAGCTCGACAGCCGCCCCGCCGATTCCGCCTGGATAAAAAAAGAACCCGATACCATATTCACCCGGGATCAACGTGGTGCCTGCAATGATGGCAAATGCATTGCCTGGAGTCGCCGGGTCTTCTTCCAGCAGCAAACCCGTTCCCATCGTGCCAGGCGCGTCCTCGGCCTGATTGAATCCGTTGGTGATCGTGGCCGAAGTGTAGTAGTCAGCCCCGGCCTCAACAGTAATTTTGTGCTGGTCGGCCAGCACCGATCCTCCGCCCGGCCAAGGCCGAAACACGGTGCCGGAGTGCGGGCCTTTGCTGTTTCCCCAATCCGGATCGCAAGGCGAATCTGCGCAACAATCGCAGGCCAACCCCGATGCGTTGAAAATCGCAAAATGCCCGGACGGCAAAATGCCAAACTGGCCATCGGCAACGATCACAAATTTGGCTGGATCAGCCATCGATCAACATCCCGACGCGTTGATTGTTTCGTTGCACCATCCGATGACCAGCTCGTCGCCGTTGAAATGCGCATGGCCAAAGGTTGCGACCAACATTTTTCCGACGTCCGGACGACGCCACTTGTGCGGAGACGACGCAGGATTGACCACGGTCCCCAGCGTCGCACCAGTAATTGCGTCGGTCACTGTATAGGACCAGCTGGCCGTCGCAGATGGCGTGCCATCAGAACCGCCGGTTTGCGACATTGTGACGGCGAACACTGCACCGGAAGCATTGAGGCGATTGCCCAATGCGATGACACACCACTGGACGCCGTTGGCACCTGGGCGGTAGAGAATCAAATGCCCCGTCGTTCCACCTTGCAATTTCGTCACGTCGTCGATGATTGGTTTCGCGTGCGTGTTGCCGGTTCCCAAATCGACTTGAATGACAACAACGCCGCTGACGGTCGCGCGGCCAAAGGCACCGTCCGCGATCGGCTCGGAAGTGACAACCAACTTGTCCAAGTGATCCTCCGCCGGTTTCTCGGCGATCAAAACCGGTTGCTCGCGGAACTGGAGCAGGCCATCGTCAGCCAGGACCACAGAGCCGTTCAGCGTGACCGGGGCTTGCCGGGCGAGGTCCGTTCCGCTGTCGTTTCGCACGACGATCTGGAATGCGCCGCGATCTTGGCCGCCGCCGCTTGGGATTGCCAGCGTCCTGGTCCGGACAAGTTCCAGAACGGGATTCCATGTTCGGGCGGAGAGCGGGAACTCGCCGCCTGGCCGGAGAGGTTTCAGCGGGTCGCCGGTCATGTTCCGATTCCGATGTTGGCAAAATCGTGTGGTAAATACACCTGCTCGACGATGGCGTGGAGCGGTCGCTTAATCAGGAGGTTTTCCGATACGTCGTCTGCGAAGTACAGCCAGAGATAATCCCAGCCCTTTTTGTTGATCCCTGTCAATTCGCCGATCGTCAGGCCCTGCACGTTTTCACTGGCCGCGAACCGGTAACCGATTTCCCATTCATCATCGCCTCGCGAGGAGCCGCTGGCACCGAGAAACAGCACTTCGCCCGCCTCCAGTCCCTTGAATGGCGCGTTGCACACTTTGCCGGTCGCGCGAAACAGAGCGACCTTGTAGGCGGCAGACACGGCGGACGCCGGCAGGACATGCGTTTCGGAAAAGTTGTAGACCGGGCTGGTGATGTCGCAGCCGGCGATGCCGTCCCGGCTAACCCCGATCGCGTTCTGAAAATCTGGCGAGGCAAAGCCGGGAGCGGAAACGATTTGCAGAGTTTGTAGGCTGTGCGAAAGGTGTACCGTGCCGCCGCCGGTTTCGAACTGGTACGACGACTCGCTCGCCTCGATCGATCGTTTGCTGTAATCGGCTATCGCCCGCCAGACGTTGTAATCCACCGGCTCGACATTTCGGCGGACCTTCGAGAGCAGTTTTCCACCTGCGATCTGGTAGGCCGGAGCGGTCGTCAAAAGCAGGAACATGGCCTCGGATTCGTCGTCCGTTCCGAGAACGTCGTAGACCAGCTCGACGGACGAGTTATCGCCGTCCTCGACGACGGACCGCGACTTGATCGATTCGGAAATTGTGCCTGGCATGGCAAACGCCTTATGGTGTGACGAGCAATTTCCCGCGATTGCGGGGGTCCGTGTTTTTCGCGACGCGTTCCATCGCGGTCAGCTGTTTTTGTTGAAGGCTTCCGCCGCCGAGTAACGCGGCCTCGGCCGCCGAGAATGTTCCGGCAGACGCTTGCGATCGGCGGTCGGATGCCTCGGAGATTCCGCTGGCGGCATCGCCGAGCTTATGGTTCGCAAGCCAATCCAGCCCGCTCTTGATCGCGTCAGCTCCCTTTTGTGCGCCGCCACTCACCAGTCCGGTCAGGCCGGATCCAGCGTCAGAAAGCAATCCGGTTGCCCCATCGACCAGCGAACCGAACAGGCCGCCTCCTTTGCCCGAGCCGACTGGACTCGCGGCGGTCGCATTGAGACCAGCCAGCTCGGCGCGGAGCTTGGCTGGATCCAGACTGCTCTGAACCGCAACCTTGAACGATTCGGGGTCAAAGAGGGCTTTGCTTTCGATGACTCTGGCAAGAGCGTTGTTGATGTCGGCAACTTGTGAACCCATTCCAGGAATAATCGATGCGACGCTCCCGCCCAGTCGCAACATATCGGCGAACCCATTCCGAACCTGATCGATGAAGCCAGCAATCATCCCGATCATGTCGTTCAGGCTTCCGCCGAACATCTCGGCAACCGACTGCATGGACTCGGCCAGAACGAGCCTAAACCCTGTGAATGCAATCTTTCCGGCCAGAGCAAAATTACCGCCCTTGATCGCATTGAACATTCCGCTGACGATTTCCTGAACGGTGCCAAGGACCGACATGAAACCGGCCGAAAAGATTTTCACCGCCGACCTGCCGGCATCGGTCATCGTGAAAAAAGCGACTGTAGCGGCCGTCACGCCGGCGACGACCAGACCGAGCGGCGAAAGGATGGCACCCAGGACGCCAACGAGCGCACCAGCGATTGAGACGATTGAACCGATGGCCATTCCAGCGGCGATCGCGGCCGTGCTGAAAACCATGAGCACCGAGCCGCCAGCTACCAAGCCAGCACCAATGCCGGCGATGGCAACGATCAGCCCGCGATTCTCGCTGATCCACGTCGCGACATTTTTCACAATCGGGATGATCGCGGAAGTGATATTGGTCAATGCCGGCAGCATAGCCATGCCCAGCTCGGTCACTATGTCTTTGGATACCTTTTGAAAATTCGCCCAGGTGTCGCCAAATAAGGTAGCTGCGTTGGCGTCCTTGGTGCTGACCTGCAAACCGAGGTCACGGGCTTCCTTACGCAGAAGCTGGATACCCTTCGCGCCGTCGATCATCAACGGGAGCAGGTCCGCTCCGGATTTTCCCAGCACGGACATTGCGGCGGCCGTTCGTTTGGCCGGGTCCTTGATCTCCGAGATACGCTGGGCGATTGCCTCGAATTGCTGATCCGGCTGCATCGCCAAAAGATCATCGATCGACAATCCCAACTTGCTGAATGCATCGCTGCCATTGGCAATGTTTTTTTGCATGATCTTCATCGCGCCGCCGAGCTGGTCGAAGCTTACGTCGGACTGTTCCGCAGCGTGCCGCAGCTCCGACAGGCTTTCGACGCTGGCCCCGGTCCGGTTCGACATCTTGTTCAGCTCGTCGCCTGTCTTGGCAGCCGAGAAGGCAGCAGCAGCGAGCGGCGCAAGAATTGCCGTCCCGCCAGCCGCCATTGCCCCGCCAGCGATCGTCAATCCCTTGCCGAAAGCCTTGAGCCGCCGCTCGGCGGCCATGAGCCCTCGCTCCATTATCGAATTATTCACCCCAAGCTCGATAAATGCTCGGCCGGCACGGATTCCACTGGCGTTGGACATGGCTAATTTTTCGCGGGCAAGACGATGGATTTCAGGATTTGGACGTGCTGTTTGGCGGTAAGCGGTTTGGCCTTTACCGAAGCCGACTGGCTCCGGTGTTTCGGATGAAAATGTTTTGCGGACCGGCCTGGGCCTTTTCCCCGGTGCGTGTTGTGGAGCATGGCGAGGATCTCGGCCGTGTGGTCCCAGGCGGCATTACGTCTGGCAGTCGCCATCCAGTCCAGTTGCCGAAGCGAATAAGGCCATGGATCGCCGACGCCGATTTCACCGGCCAGTTCGTAGATTAGTTTTTCGATTTCTCCGGAGGTGAATTTAACGCTGTCATCGCCGCCTGAAGCTCCCGATCCACTTTCGCCGCCGCCAGTTTCCCGATCTCCGGTGCCAGAGCGATCGCCTTGATTGAGGTCTCCGTCTGGAGCTTTCGCGTCTCCGACCACATCGCGGCGATGATCGCCTGTTGATGCGGCGGGGAAAAAAAAACAATGGCGGCCACAAGCGCGTCGATCGCATTTTGCAGTCCGTCGCCGACCAGCCCCGAGGCGAATCCGGTTTCGTCCATCCCGCGTTTCTGGATTTGCGGAGTCAGCAGCACGCTGATCACGTCGATCAACAACACGGGGTCGCTGCCGAGTTTTTCCAGCAAACCTGTCTCGCGGTCGAATACACTCAGCAAGTCAACGCTGAGCTCCTTGCGAAGCAGTTTGATTTCGATGCCGGTGATTTCGATCGTCCATTCGCGGCCGAGGTTGTCGGTAAACGTGGGCATGTTGTGGCCTGCATTACGGTAGGGATTGAATGACTAATCGGGACGAGGTTCTAGGCGATCGTGACTTCGGCTGGCGGATTGGCGTCCTGGCAAGGCTTGAACGTGAAGGACAGCATCTGTGCATTGTCCAGTTCTTCCGACCGCTCACGTTTGAAGACTTTGAATCTCGCGCGGACGCCGGTGCTGCCGGGGGTCGCGATCAGTCCATCCAGAATTTCCAAGTCCATGGCTGTCCTCGCGGCGTAGGCGGCCAGCACGGCAGCGACCTCGGTATCCGAGTCGACGTTCACAGCGTCGTAGTCGTAAGCGACCTCGCGCGTGGTCGGCTCCATTTCACGGAACCCGCCGGACGCGCGGCGGGTGACGTCCGCCTCGGCCATGCTGTCGGCGAGAGTGGCGTCGCGGATGTTGTTCATCAGCACCCAGGTCGGCGTTCCGTAGGTGCCTGTGTTTCGGTAGCACTTCGCGTTCATTCCAAGTTTGACGGTCATGGCAAGAGTCCTTTGGGAAAAGTGGGCAAGGGGTTAACGGATCAGGTTTCGAAATTGCGGGGCGATTCGCGGTCGGACGACATTTAGGGCTGGTCCGACGTAGGGACGGGCGGCGATCCGGACGGGGACTTCGATCGTTTCAGTGTCGCCAGCGGTCGGTTTCAATTTCCCTTCGCGGCGGGCTTTCAGAAGTCCTTCGCGCTGGGCGTCGGTCGCCGGCTGCCCTTTGTGCTTTTTGTGGCGGGTCTTCAACAGCGTAACCGTCGACTCGCCGCCGAACTCCAGGACACTGGGCGCATGCGCGGAGCGGGAACCCGGGAAACGGATGGGGCCAACGACGGCCGAATTCGTGTGCGGGTCGAACGCGAAAAAGATGCTGCGCCTTAGCCGCCGCGTTCGCCCTCGGGGTGGTTCGCCCGGCTTGCTGGACGCGAAAGGCCGCTCCAGCGACCTGTCGCCCTGGTACGTCGCGGCCATCGACTCGGGCATCTCGCTGAGCTTCATCCGTCGCGCCGGGCGAATGGACCTTTGGATCGTTGTGCGGGTAAACGCACCGATCTTGACCATTGCCCCGGCAACCTCTTTTCCGATCACGCTTTGCACGCGTTGTCGGTCAAAGAAATTGCCCTGGGCTTCACGAAATGTAATTACCGATTGGGTCATCAGATTTGGCCGACGGTATCTCCTGAAAGTTTGAATTCGCCGTTGTCGTCGTCGGTTTGGCCGACGGTGGCGGCGTCTTCAACGGCCGCCGGGCTGACAATTCCGAAAGCTACCGGCGTGGCCAGTTTTTCGCGCAATTGCCCGACGAGCACTCCGCATGGGCGGCCGTCCGGGATTCCTTCACCCGGATCGATGTCGACCTCCCGCAGGTTTCCTGCGTTGACGAAAACTTCTTGCTCGCTTGGCATCCCGGCGATGGACCATGAAAGGATTTCTCGCGTTGACATGAATTTGTTCCTTCGATTTGAAAAGGTGAAAAACGTATTAAGTCTCGACGGTCAGGTTGATTGGTGCGGGATTGACGACGGTCAGTTCGATTGTCGCAGCCGGGTTGCCGACATCGCTTATCGATTCCAGTGAATCTGTAACACCAGAATACGACGCAGTCCCTCCTGTATTGATTTCAGCCTCTGCCGTGATCATGCCTGCAGTGCCGGAGTCTTTTCGGGCGATTCGCCGCAACCAATTGGCCAGCAAGGAGATGCCTGAAAACTTTGCGGCAAGGGCTGTGATGTTGCTGTATGTGTTGGCCAACGATTCAGCGACCGTATTCGCTGGCCAGACTCCTGCAATCGAAGCCAATAACAATGCGTCAGAAGTCTCCGCTGCCGTTAGCGGTGTCATCACGCCTCCGGCCAAAGTCACGGGTGAAGTGGCAGAAATGAATCCGCCTGTCAAATTGACCTCGGTTTGCAAAGCAACAAAAACAGTGGCAGGCAACACGCTGAAGTGGACTGGAGGAAATTGGTAACCAGCCTTGTTGCAATGCACCTCCAGTCGGCCGAGCGTATTTGTGTTGGTAGTCGTGAGAGCGAGAACGTAGTGCCCATTGGAAAGATGACTGAATGTGTTGCCGCTCATCACTGCCGAGGTGCCATTTTTTGTAAGAGTCAAATCGGCGATTACGGCTGTTGTGAATTCAGCCCCAGTGGAATCAAGCACTGGACCGATCACGGTTGTCGCAGCAGTAGATTGTTTCAGGAATTGCATGGTTTCACCCGCTCGTAAGGATTCGCCGTCGGCGGTTGTAAGGTTGATAGGCCCGTTTGCTGGATAACTTGTCGCGTACAGTTGAATCGACAGCGACGTTGAAAACCCGAAAGTCGTCCATCCGCCCTTTCATGTATCCGGCATTCGGGGCGTCGCGTTTTCCAATCCACAAGGGCTCACCACTTGCCGTGATGTTGTCGATGGTCCCGCCGCCGATCGCTAAACCTCCATTGATGTATTTTGCGGTAACCGTCGTGCTGACTCCTCGAGTGCCAGTCACCAAAACATGAAACCACGCTGTCGGGAATGTGATGTCCTGCCGTCTCTCATAGCTGTATGCATATCCATAGATGTCCCAAAAGCCGGGCGGGATGAAGAGATCGGTGAGCAAAGTCATCCAGCCATTATCCTGATACCACTGCGTGGTTTTTGTTCCGGCGATTAGTCCGTAGCTGCCTGCTTCTGGTTTGATCCAGGCACTGATTGTGAAGTGCCCAGTCAATGCCAAAGTAGCCGCCGAAATATGGTCATCGATTCCATCGAACGAGTATGCCCGACTTCCACCAGCATCCGTGTCGGCAACCGTACCCATTCCCCCGTTGTACGATCCGTGGTGGGAGTTTCCGCTTAGATCGTTGGCGCTATCGTCAAGCGACGGGCAAACCCAGAATATTTCTCCGCCCAGTGGTATTGCCATCAGTGCATCCCCGGAAAGCAAATCTTGCAGTGTCGGGCTCGATCGCTCATTCGCAAGCCTCCACGATGAAACGGCCGGCGATGTAACTTCGTGGCAAAGGCAGGTCATCAGGATCCCCTGCGTCGTAGGGGGGAGTCAGGACATGGCACCAACTGTGATAGTCCGCCGGCAATTCTGCACTTGCTGCGGCCGGGAGCCTGATCGTGTACTGACCGTTGGCCAAATCCGTTTCGATGATCTCCAATGCCGTCTCGTCGTTGGTCCCGTTGTGATGCACGGTTGCCTGAAGGGCGTAACCGGTCAAATCCAGCGAGCAGTCAACGTCGATCGACCAGGCATCACCCTGGTAAATCGTGACATGCAACTCGGCTGGAATCTGACTGACTCGTGCCATCGCGATTTAGCCTCAGCCTTTCGAAAACTCTTCGATCAGCTGCATAATCAGGTTGAAAATCGCGATCCAGTTGTAGCCCCGCTGCTTGAGCAGGTTGCGAAGATCGAGGAACCGTTTGACATCCGGGTCATCGCAAATCGGATCGTTCGGGTCGTCCGGGCGGGGAGGCGGATCGCCTGCCCAGATCGGATAAGTGCCCAGCGAAGTCGCCTCGGCGTGATAGCCTTCGATCAGCTCGACGTCATCGCCAGCGGTTTTGGGGAGCATCATGCCGTCGACCCGCGCTGGGCCGTCGGTGTTTTGCTCGACCGATTGTCGGTAAATGGTTCCGGTTTTTTGTCCGGCCCCGTCGCCGCTGATCGTCCAGGTAAGCAGACCTTTTTGGGTGCCGTCCTGAACGACTGCCGAACCGCTCTGCCCGCCGATCGAGTTAGGCTGCCAGTACCAAATCGAACCAAGACTTTTGGTGACCACGAGTTGACCACTGGGGACTTCGCATCGCGGGCAACCCCACGTGCCGGTCAATGCGTCGGCGTCGGGGTCTGTTTTGGACAGCTTGATCGGTTCGATGCTGGCCATGAACGCGGCATCAGCGGCCAGCAGCGCCCAGTCAGTGGATGTCCGGGAACTATAGGCTGCCTCGATCACACGGGCCTGGAACTTTTCGGTCCCGCTGCCGTCGGCCTTGAGGGCTTCGCAAACGACCACGTTGCCAATTCGCGAGCTGGCCACGTGCGCATTGGTCAGGATATAGATCCTCTCCGAATCGCGTCCGCACAGGTTGCCAGTGCCGCAGCTGTTTCCGTTGATGATTCGTACAGCGCGCCGGGCCCACGAGCGGATGATCGTCTCCTCGGGAACAGTCAGGCTTCGGCCCCGTGGTCCAACCAGCGTGGTGTACCACGCCGATGCGATGGTCTCTGTCGGGACCGGGAACGGTTCGACCGGTGCCAGTTGGTACACCGGCGCGGGGCAGTAGAAAGGATCCTGCACGACAATCGTGCCCTGATAACAGGGTTGGCCTGGCAAGCATTGCTGTAAAACCTGCCGGGTCGATTTCCGAAACAGCTGCCCTTCGGCGGGCGGAACAAGAACAGCCAGAGCAACGGCGGACAACGCGAGGCAAGAAAACAAGCGGCTCATTGTGAGTCTCCAATCGGAAAGGTAGGGATCGAAAATTGGGTAAGTCGGTGCGCTACGGGGCAAGTGTGGCTTCGTGACGGGTAAGGGTGAGGGCGACGCCGGCGGCGAACAGCCGGTGTGTTTCCAGCAGTTCCTTGTCGTACAGCGGTGCGTGCTGGTATCGGATCGCGGTGGCCTGATTGCCTTCGGGGCCGAATGTCCGTTTCAGCAGGTTGTCGGCAAACGACTCGACCAGGGCCAACAGTTCGTCGACTAGCAGGTCCTCGTCGTCTTCCGACGGAACCCGGTCAATGACCGCGATCGCGATTTCGTACTCGTTGGATTGCAGTGCCCGCGTCAAAATCTCGCCCGTCCGGTTATGTGGCCAGACGCGAATTTGCCGGTCGCGGATCTTCTCGAACTCGTCGGCAGGGGCCAGTTTTCGGACCGTCTCCACGGCAAACAAATCCTCGATCGACTGGGCCACAGCCTCAGCGAGGATTTTTGACTTCGAAGTTCTGGGTGGGTTGATCGTCACTGGCTGGTTGGTCAAACGCAGGGAATTTCGCGGACATGAATTCGCAGTCGGTCGCGACTCGGACCGCTGTATCGCCAGCAGCCTTCGTCGCCGAGGTTTTGCACCTCATATCGCCGGGTCACCGAGTCGACCGTGTGATCGATCTGGTGACCGGGTTTTGGTTCGAGCCTTGCGTCGTCGCTCGTCAATCGGTTTGGCGGGATCAACCAGTCGACGACGACCGTTCGAACAATTGCGCCCGCCGCATCCTCGGACTCGTATTCGGAGTTGCCGAGGATTGCGTCGGGAATGGCGATGGTCTCGCGTCCGGCACGGTAGACAACCTCTTGGCCCGCGTTTGCCGCGAGCTGCTGCTGTAACCAGGCAAGACCGGAGGAGACCATCGTCATGGATTAGCTCGGCAACAGCGGTGTCGTGTACCAGGTGGTCGCGTCGTAGGCCACCAGCAATGCCGATGTCTTTGCGGCCATCGACAGTGCGGCGTTGGCGGCCAAGGCGTTGATCGCGTCACCAGTCGCCGGATACAGCTTCAGGATCGCGTTGGCGGCATCGCTGTTTTTGACGACACAGATTTTGCCGGCCGCGGCTGCCGGGAGTTTTGCTCCCTTCGTGGCATCGGCTGCGGTAACCAGCGTGAATCCGGTTTGGATCGCGGCTGCATCGCCCTGGGCCGAACCGGTCGCGGCAACAGTTGCCGACGGCATCGACGTGAACGATGCCGGCGAGCTGTAAGAGGCCAGCACGAAATCGACTGTCGTTCCCGCGTCGAGTGCGGCGGCGATCGCGTAACCGGCAAAATTGCCGAGCGAACCGTTGACAGTCAAACCGCCTGTTCCAGCGGTCCCGCCAACCGGATCGCCGTCCGCGTCCCAATACAGGGGATCACCGATGGCGATTGCTCCGGCGACTTTGGCACCTCGAAAAACTCCATCGACCGCCACCGCACCAAGTGTGCTGGCGGCGATGTCGCGAAGTGCGATCGCGATAAAGCTGCCCAATACGACGACATCACCGGCGGCGACATTACTGCCTGGTGTGTGGTCGATGTTTCCATTGTTTTGTCGCAAGATGGCTTGCATGGTATTCCTCGAAAATCAAATTTGAGTTGGTTTGGAAAATCGGAATGACAGTCGCCGGGTGGGTAGTCCCGGCTACTGCCCTGGTTTCTCAGCGGATCAGGGGTCCGCCGGCGAGGGTGACTACGCCGCGCCTTTGGATTTCACTCCGGACAGGTACTCGGCCTGATCGCATCCAAAATCGTGGTAGCCCCGGAACTGGACCCCCAGCGTGTTGAAGTCGGCATCGGCCGATTCCACCACCGGTGTCTGGTTGCCATTGAGGAACGACACGGTCATCGATGCCAGGTCGAGCGGATTGCGGAACAAGTACCACGCGGTCGCGCTGAAGCCTGTGAATTCCGGATCGCTCAACCAATCGACGACGATCGGACGATACTTGTTGGCATGGATGTTGGCGTCCGGACCGTCGTTGTTGATCCGCGCCGAGACGTACAACCGGTCGGCGATGAACTCCAGTTCGGGTGGAATCAGCAGCCTGTCGGGCCGTCCGCCAATCCGCTTCTTGCCATCGCCTGTCGGAGTTCGCAGTTTGCGGAACGATGTGACCCCCTGCTCCAGCCCGACTCCATCGGTTGCCAGGTTGGTCGTGGCACCACTGATGTAGTTGCCCCGACCCGACGTGTAGAACGACGAGTTGTTCAGGATGGTTTTCCAGAAGATGTTGTTGAACTTCTTCTTGGCTCCCCGGCCCAGTCGCTGCCGCAGGTCGTCAAACGCGCCGAGGTCATCGTTGATGATGTCCGTGCGTGTGAGTGAGAACATCTTCGCGTAGGTTTTGGCCTGCCGGGTGTAAGTCTCTTCCCCGATCTCGCCATGCTTGATGGTTCCATCCGGAGCGAGTTCTTCGTACTCCATGTTGTCGAGCATGCGGTACGAAGTGACTTGCTTGAAATCCGAGACCGATTTCGTGGCGGCAATCTCCCGCCACTGTTCGTTTTCCTCGGTGAAACCCTGCAGCAGTTCCTTGTTGGCCACGTTGGACAGGATTCCTGGCAGGCTCATCGTCGACGCGGCAGTCAGCCGGGGCGGAAACGCATGCTCCATCACCGCTCGAAGGTTGCCGTTGTGAATCCGTTCTCCCGGCCGGGCCGCATAGCCATTGGCCGTGGCGGCCATAATGAGCGCCTGCTGGATTCCGAATCCCGGCAGTTTGGAATGGGCTGCCTCGAGGATTTCCGGCTTGAACACCTTTTCGACGTTGGGCATACCTGCCGCCAGGCAGATCGCCGCTTCGATCGTGGTAGTATCGGCCGGAGCGCCTGATGCGACATGAATCGCGGGGCCGGTCGGTCGGCTCACGCGCAACGCGTGCAGTTCGACTTTCTCGGCATCCCATCCCTGGGCGATCGCGTGGGCAGCGAGGGGAACTTCCCTGCCCTCTTCGATCTGGATTTTGCTGACGCCGTATTTTGCGACGGCCGCATTGATGTTGGCGACCCGGGTGGCTTCTTTGACCTGCACGTCCCGCACCTGCCGGGTGTACTCTTCAAGATCAAACCCGGGGGCCGATGCGTGAACTTTCGTTTCGGCCGGCGTTTTGTCGTCGCCGTCGTCATCCGTTTCATCTTCATGGATGGCGCGAAGCATTGTTTTCTGGTTTTCGGTCAGGGTCGTTTCGTCCCAGCCGTTGGCCTGAAGCCACTGTGAGAATCCCATTTCGGACTCCTTGGGGTAAGTGTTGATTGCCGCGATCGATGCAGAGGTTTGATCATCAGCCCCGAGCGCGACAAAGCTGAATTCCCGGAGAGACGTGTTGCGCGAGACATAAACCGGACCGTCAAAATTGCGCCCGTTGACCTTGACCGTGTTGCCACGTTCAATGAATTCCATTTGCAGGGTTTCCGCGCCGATCGAGGCCTGCCACGGAAAACCGTTGTCGGCAGTTGCCAGGACCAGCTGGACGTCGTTGCCAATGCCGGAGAGTTTTCCGGCGACCCGAATCCGCTGGGGCGTTACCTCGACCGATTCGCTGTGGCCAACAATCCGGCCAACATCGTGCCCGAACAGAATCGGACGGGCCTGGTTGCGGACCTGCACGCCCGACAGATCGACCACAACCGGCCAATAAAAGCCCGACAACCGCATGGCACCGCCGGTGTAGGCCGTCATTCGGAACCCGCGAACTTTCGGTTTGCCGTCCGCCGATTCGGCGACCGACAGTTCCAGATTAGCGGGTTCGCCAATGCGGAATTCGCGAGGCAGGTGTTTTTGGGCAAGCAGGAGCGGGCGCTTACGCGGCGGCTGCCTTGTCGCTTTCTTCCTTTTCGTCGGCATCTTCCGGCTCGCTGGAGTTGGGGGTGGAGGTTGCAATGGAAAGTCCAAGTTCATCCATCAGGTCGAGTTCGCGGGCGCGCTGTCGGAGTTGCTGTTCCCAGTCTTTCCCCTGACGCGCGTACTCGTCGGCCAGGGTCGTGGTGTGATTCTCCAGACGTGTGGCCTGCGCGGTCGCTTCTTTCTGTGGATCGATATGTTCGTAGCCATCCCAGAACCACTGGCGATCATTCATCCAGTCGGCGTAGGGAATCGGGGGGAGCAGATCGGGTACGAGGGCGGCTTCTTCCAGCCAGGCCGAGAAGATCTTGGAGAGGATGACCGTTTCGGCGTCGCGCTGCTGGATGCGGATCGACTTGTGATAGGTCTGGTGATCCAGTTTGCCGGACGAGTAGTTGTAACCCGAGCTGTTGCAGGCGGCGATGTTGAACGGCATGTTCAAACACCTGGCAATTTCATTGATGATTTCGCGCTTGAACTCAGCGTAGGTCGACGTGGGCTGCTCGGGCTTGAATTGCTCCATCTGCCACCCTGCAGGAATGGACATCATGGTTCGCTGCTCAATCTCGATCGGCAGGAAGTTGTCGACTTCGTCGGCGTCGCCGGCAGCCGGTGCGGTGGTGTACATCACGGCTGCGAAATCTGCCGCCGTTTCGGCGGCGGCAATCACGGCCAGCGTGAATCGTCGTAGCTGTGCGAAAAGGGGAATCGCCGGAAGAATGTCCGGAACGCCACGAACCTGGCCGGGCCTGTCGCAAGAAAACCAGTGAATCACAGACCGTTCGGGGGCAGGATCCACTTTCGGGATGGAACTCGACCATCCGTCTCCCGGATGCTCTTTCAGGATGCTGTAACTGACGGGGTTGCCCGACTCGTCAAACCGGATTCCGTCGGCATGGTTGGGGGACTCGTCAGGGTCTGTAACCTGATCCGCTTCCACCAGCCGAATGTCGAGCTTGATCGCACATCGCAGTTTCGGGTTGGTGATCAGCACTGCGAACGCTTCACCATCGACGGCCTTTGCATGACGCATGGTGCGGAGTTTGGACGCGAGGTTGATTTCGAGCGCCCATTCGTTGAACGCCTGCTCGATACGGGTATTGGCTTCGGGATCGCCCGTTTGAACCTGAAGAATCGGACCGCTGCCCAGTACATCGTTGGCGAGCGTGTCGACGATCCCCTTGGCGTAGGAGTTGTTGGCGACTTCGTAGCGGGCCCTTGTCCGAAGCGTGTAGCGGACTTGCCGGCTGTTGGCCGAGCGTGCGCTCAGGCCATCGGCCATCGCCCAGTGTCGACGGTTGTCGACGGTGGTCTGGGCTGCGTCGTATTTGCCGCGAACCGGAACCCGAACCGGTACGGCGGCGATCTGCTTTTGGCGAGGCGGGTTTTTGCGTTTGGAGAAGATTCCGAACACTACGAGGTCGTTCCGGGAGGGGAGAGTTTGGAAAACCGGATTCCGCGATGGCGAGTGCTGGCCACGCCTTCTTTTCCCTTCAGGTGTTGATCTGCCTTGATCAGGTCATCCACATCCTGTGCCTCGACCCGCGTGCCGTCGGTGGAGACCGACTTGGGGCCTTTGGCTGTGGATTCAATCGTGTCGTCGAGATCTGCCATTGGGAAAGTGAGGGCTGGAAATCGTGGGCAAGTGTTTGATTTCTATCAGCGAAACACCATTGGTCAAGAACATTCTGCTCTTGTAGGATTAGTTTTTCCAAGTCGTGTTACATGTAGCAATCTTTTCTGGATCCAGAATATGAACAATCAATTTGAGCAACCGTTTCCTGGCGATGACAAATATGAAATCTTCGTACTTGCAATTGGCCTTGGAAAGTCTGAAGTTCGTTTGCGCTCTTTCAAGACAACAAAAGGCGGATCTATCGACAATGCCGTCCAATGGGATGATTTCACCAAATCCGATTTTGATGCAATGCGAGATGCTGCTAAAGAATTCGGGAAGCAGATCAAAGCCAAATTCCCAAGTGCAAAAATTGAGATCCTGTTGCCAGGAACATCCACGATCGAATGATCATCGCGAGAAACATTCAACCGTTGGAACGACAGTTTGCATCCTTTGGGTTTTGGATTTTTGTACTTGCAAACACCTCAACCGTTACGTGTTTATTTCCGCAGTTTCGACAAGTTCGACGTCGCCGAACAGTTCCGATCAGCCTTTCCGTATGCGTCACTTCAAGGTGGCGGCATCCACACTTTCGGCATTCAAGACCGATAGATTGTTTCTTTGAGTTTTCGTTCACGCACGCCTCCTCGGCGGAAGATCCGCTGCGGTGACTCTTCGAGGTGAACGGACTGATTTGAATGGCAACTCTGCTGACGGAAGCACAACGCCTGACATCGAAGCGGCAACCGCAGTGCCTGTCAGACAATCGAGCCAATGGTTGTCGCTCCGTTCGGGACGCATCTTCCATTCATCGACCGTGCGACCACGTCCTTCTGTCTTGATCCGGTACTCGGAGGTAATGTGCTCGGCCAGAAGACGATGGATTCCGGCATTGTCCCCAAACAATGAAACGCAACCACGATCTCCCATCGCAACCGCCAAGCGTGCATGAACAAACGATTTCCAGAAATTGGTGTCGTACACAACATGGCGGACCGCACGTTTGCCACGCACGTTCGGCATTCGCCAGTTGTGGCCAACGCGATCGCCCGGCTTGCGCTTGTAGTCCGAGAATGGCTGGCTCGACGCCCCCACGAAACGTCCGTGGCTCGGCAACACAACGCCGGCAAACGATGATTGCCGGCAGAACTGGTAGACGATGTCCGTCGACAAACCCCAGTTGGCGTCGATCAGACAGCGCTCGATCCGGAGCATCGCTCCATCATCGCGCCGCCATTCGCGGCCCAGATAATCTTCCGTCAGTTTTTCGAGTCCGTTGTAGATCGATCCTTCGAGGCCGCTCGATTTGGTATTGAGCGCCAGAGTGTGCCGGCAGTCGCGAAGAGTGAAGTACTGCCGCTTCTGGTCCGGATAAGTTCCGTAGTCGACGACAAACCCAGTGAAGTCGCTTTCCCATGCTGCCACCAGAAAGAACAGCAGGTTTGCCTGCACGTCAACGAACATGGTCAGGTGACTGCAGCCAACCGAAATATCTCCGCGTTCCATCCGGTTGAATTTGTTGGCCACTTCTTCAGCCGTCAGTTCGATTTCCGTTCCGGCCTCCACAGGCAACGGTTCGTTCTGGTACTCGGCAAAAAATGCGGCTTCGTCCTGAAGGCGAAGATTCATCGCATGCTGGATGGCTGACTCTTCGTCGTGATTGAACCGTTCCTTCCACGCGATCTGCGCACCGGCATCCATTGCTTCGCGGTTGGCACTGTAAAACTCCGTCGCCAGTCGAATGTCGCCATGGTCGCGCAGGCTTTCGGCACGAATCTCGCTGTACCGGTTCCAGAGTTTTTCGTTTTCCGGAAACGAATAGACCATTCGGGTTCGTTCGCCATTCCATTCCGGGTGTTTGTCGCGACTGAGAATGTTGTCGGCCATGTCACTGGGACGAATGACCGTACACGGCATGATGCCGGAAATTTTCTTGCCGGGACCGGCAAGACCAAGAATGGCACCGGCAAGGATGCTCTCACGTGTGGCACATTGCGACAACGATCGCGCCGATTCATCGGTCTGTGGGTCATCGATCACGACCAGCGATGGACGCATTGTCTGACCATCGGCCCGCTTGTATTTCATCCCGCGAATACGGCCGGTGATTCCGGCAACCTTGACAATTGCCCCGCTGGCAGTACTGCCGGAAATGGTCGGCATCACAATCTCACGTGCCGTCCAACTGATGTGGGTCCGGTCCCCTTTGAAGAGTTGGCCGTTGCAGCGGTTGGCGATGCCGTCCAGGCACTGGATCGGAAACACGACTTCGGGATAGTCTTCGAGTAGCAGCTCGTTGCCGTCGAGTTCCATCTTGATTGATTCCAACATATCCATGGCATGACCTTCATCCGACCCGATCAGGCAGACGAATTCGCGGTGGCCGTTGAGCACTGCCCAAATGCAGGCACATTCGCAGATGGTTGTTTTGCCGGAACCGCGAGGCATCGCCATGGCAAACAGTCCACCTTGGGTAACCGCCTGCTCGATTCGACCAACGACCTTCAAATGGTCCGGTGACCACGGCAGGTGAAACGTCAACGGAAAATACGATTCACAAAAGTATCGGAATTCTTTTGCCGCCCGCTTCTTGCGATCGGGATTGACCACCTCCGGCAACTCGCCAATGTCCCTGCCGGCAATCGCCAGCGCGACATTCCGGGCCCGGGCGCGATCTTTCAGCTTGTCATAGGCATCCTCATCCGAAACCGGTTTGGGCGCATGACGGATCTCGATCAACCATGCAACATACCGAAGCAGATCGACATAGCGGCCGTCGCCGATTCGCATCCCCGCGCGATTGCGATGCCGGTGCAATTGCCGTTCGTTGACGACTTCGCCAAGCGGAGTTGAGTTGAGCATCCGGCACAATTCGCCGGGCCGAAGCTTTCGGGGATCAGTCGCCACGCCCCATCTCCTTCACCAACCACGCGGCGTAAAGCACAAGGTTCAAGGTTCCGTCCGTATTGGTCGGCGCGCCGGATTCAATATCGGTCGTGATGTTCTCCGGCGCGACCCGGACCTTGCTTGCCGCCGAAAGCAGCTTGGTTGCCTGGCCCACGGTCAGCCGGTTCGGATCCAGCGGCGATTGTTCGCCATTCATCGCGGACTCCTTCCCGCCATTTCCCGCCACGTGGCGAAACGGGTGGCCCCGTGTCGCGTTGTGTTGGCATTTTTCGAATTGTGTGGCCAGTGACCAAGGTTGTCGCGACACGTGGCCAAAACTGGGCAGCGCGCGAAACTCCCGCACATTCCGCCATCAAAAAGAATCTTCCGGAATCCTGCTGAATTCTTCCGAACCGCGCTTGATGTGCTGCGAAAACCATGGCTCATGTGTGTTCGTGGCGAACAAAAACGCATTTCCAAACCAGACGGAGAACCAACATGACCACGCGAAAAAACAAAAAGCCAAACCTGAAAGCCGAAGCCGCCTACGAGAACTCGCACCTGGTAGCGCAAGACCTGGTCGCACGAATTGGCGAACTGCTTTTTGACATGCCCGCACCGGACAACGACGAGAACCCGATCCACTGGGGCCACGTTGGTGACCTGACCGAGATCAACCATCGCCTGAGCGGAATCGTCGCTTTCCTGACCGGCACCGAGAAATAACCAACCACCATTTTTGAAAGGAGCATGACCATGACCATCAACGAACTGATTGAACGCCTGGAAGAATACCGCGACGAGATTGGGGGCGATGCCGAGGTCCGCCTGATGACGCAGCAGAACTGGCCGTTCGAGAACACGATTTGCGGACTGGCCTCGGGGGTCGAGATCAATGACGAGTCGTACGACGAAGAACCGGACGACGACGGCGATGTCGATCAGGACGCGATTCTCTACATCGTCGAAGGAAGCCAACTCGGGTACGGAACCAAACGGGCCTGGGACGCCGCCCACTAAAGCCGAAACGCCTCTCGGGGCGTCGCGACGGGTGGTTCCTGTCGCCTGAAGATGGCAGCCAATCCCTTGCATTTCACAAGGAGCCGAAACATGGCCACGAAGAAAACCACAGCGAAGAAACCTGCAACCAGGAAAACGGCTGCCCCCAAGGCGACCAAGGGCAACGTGCTCAAAAAGAAATCGCCAGCCAAGGCGGTGGCCAAGTCCGAAGCCAAAGCCGATCCAGCCAAGACCAAAAAGCCTAGCGCCATCGATGCCGCCGCGCAGGTTCTTGCCGGATCCAAAACGGCGATGAACGCCAAACAGATGGTTGAGGCCATGGCGACGCAGGGACTTTGGACCAGCCCCGGCGGCAAGACGCCCCACGCCACGCTCTACAGCGCGATCCTGCGGGAGATCAACGCCAAGGGGAAAGACTCGCGTTTCAAGAAAACCGAACGGGGCCAATTCGCCGCCAACGGCTAGACCGCGCGCCCGGTTCGCACCCAACGCCCCACGTTCGCAACGACGGGGCGTTTTTTTGTTGCCCGATCGTTTTGGTATGATTGAAGCATCATGATTTCGTTTTACCTGAACACCTACGCTCCACTGGTCTCCTGCAAGGCTGGGCGAGATGCAAGTCGCATCTATGACATTCCTCCCTTTGTGGATGGTTCGATTCGACGCGAGCCGGATCTGGAGCACCCCTTTCCGGCGATCACATGCCTGTGCCGTGGAAACAATTTCGCGCCTCGCCTTAAGCCTGACGATGTTGTTGCGTATATGCTTAAAAAGGGTCGATACGGCCAGAAGCAATCTCATCGTCGATTGACTGCCGTACTGCGAGTACTTGAAGTATTGTCCTCTCATTCCAGCGGTGAAACGTGGTATCGCGATCGAAAGCTTCACCTTCCGAATAACTGTTGCGTTCGCGGCAATCCTGCCAAGCCGATAGAGCACAGTCATCGACTGCACAGACTTAGCAAGAACCTTGCCACGAAAGATATCTACCGCAGATGGGACCTTGGGTATCAGGCGCGGATCAGGATAAACGGCACGTTCGTAGTATGTGAGAGTTTGTACTGCGATCTGAACTGGTCCGCACCGGTTGTCACCGATCGGCAACTCAAAACTGCGTTCGGAAAAATTCCTGGCACTAGAAATCCAGGCAGGTTGTCGATCAAACATGCTCAGCGACTCCTTTCGCTATTGTCGATTGACGTTCCGCTTTCATGCCCGTAAACTTCTCCCACCGCTCGACGATCACATCGCAGTAAAGTTCGTCCAGTTCCATCAGAAATGCCTTGCGGCCGGTCTGTTCGCAAGCAATCAGCGTTGAGCCGCTTCCGCCAAACAGGTCGAGCACGTTTCCGCCGGCGAGCGACGAGTACTGAATCGCGCGAACCGCCAACTCGACCGGCTTCTCGGTCAGGTGGACCATCGATTGCGGATTCACTTTTTTCAGATGCCACAAGTCCGTCGCATTGTTCGGACCGTGATACTTGTGACCTGCCCCTTCCTTCCAGCCATAGAAACAGATTTCAAACGCACCCATGAAATCCTTCCTGGTCAAAACCGGATGGAGCTTGTCCCAGACGATTCCCTGGCTGAAGTACAGCCCGGCAGCCTTGAGTGGTCCGGGATAGTTGCCGATGTTGGCGTAACCACCCCAGATGTAGAACGATCCGCCGGGCTTTAGCGCGTCGGAGATATTCTGAAACCATGCGAGCAGCATTTCATTGAACACTTCATCGCTTACAAAATCGTTGGCCAGCGGACGATCTTTGGCCCGCAACTTTTTCTGGGTTGGTTTGGCCTTCTCCGGATGCCGTTCCAGATCGAACTTCTGATGGTGCGTCTTCGGCGCGGCAAATGAACTGTTGCCGGCCGCGATCGCATTGTTGCTGCGAGGCTCGACCTTGACGTTGTAGGGCGGATCGGTGTTGACCAGATCAATCACCGCGCCATTCAGCAGCAATTCCAGATCAGCCGGTTTGGATGAATCGCCACAAAGCAGTCGGTGATCGCCAAGAATCCACAAGTCACCTGGTTGCGTCGTCGCGGCATCCGGTTGGGCTGGGATGTCGTCCGGATCGGTAAGTCCGTCATTGATCCCAGGATCCATCAGCAAAGCCAGCTCCTCCGAATCGAATCCCAGCAGGCTCAGGTCGAAGTCCAGCGCCTGCAGTTCGCCCAGTTCGATCGGCAGCAGTTCGTAATTCCACTCGGCCAACTCGGCGGTTTTGTTGTCGGCGATCCGGTAGGCGCGGATTTGGTCCGGCGTCAGGTCTTTGGCGACATGCACCGGGACTTTCGCCAATCCAAGTTGCACGGCGGCCTTGTATCGGGTGTGACCGCAGATAATCACATCCTTGGTGTCGATGACGATGGGCTGTCGGAAGCCAAACTCCTTGATCGAAGCCGCGACCGCATCGACAGCTGAATCATTCTCGCGGGGATTGCTAGGATACGGGTGAATCGAGTCAATGTTTCGCAACTCAATCGTCAATACATTCTTCATTTGCATTCTTTCTCGTGAGGTGGTAAATGGATATCCAAAATCCAGCCGGACCTACAGCCTTCGAATGGGCCAACCATTCAATTCAAGTCAAAAAAATCGAACATAGCGGTACCGAAGCGATTTATGAACTTCGCAAAGAAATGGTGATCAACGGAGTCCTCCATCGGCAATTCGTTTGGTTGAACCAATCGCAACTTAGAAGCATTGGAATTGACCATGGCCTCTGATATTTCGGACAAAAAAAACAAACTGTGATTGGATTGGCCGCTCATCCCGCGGGCGTCTCCTGTCGTATTGGCAGGAAGGAACCATGAACCCATTGACCTTTTGCATCCAGTTCCTCATACGCACGCGTACGCGCGCACAAATCGGTATCTCGCGTGACAGGGAGTGCAACAGGTAAACAGGTTCTTCTTCTCTTTCTATACAGGTTGTTTTTCCGGGCTTTTTCTCTCTCCACCTGTTGCGCTCCTGTTGTCATTTCATCCCTCTCATTGCAGCAACGGATCGCCTTGAACACTCCCGTTGCCCAGCGCAACCGGTCCCGTTCCAGCAATGCGTTCGGCAATCGGCTCACGCCAACCGGTAGAGACGCTGGGGCGTCCCGCCGGTTTTCCGGATGTCATATTCGATCAATCGCTGGTTCAGCAGCGCCGTTCGAACCTCCTCGTGCTCCCGTTCGCTCCATGGATGGCGTCGATTGAGCCGCCAGAACGGTATGTGCACATCGCCATGCTTTTCTCGCCACTTCCGCAGCGTGGCCACAATGGACTTGCAGCGGCCGTCGAACTCGTTTTCACTGACATGATCGCTGGCCATGAACAGCATCCGCCGCGTTTGGTGGTCGACGAATTCCCACGCCCACCGCGTTGCCATCCCGTCGATCACCGGCCGTTCGTGATCGGCGCTGCAGGCATGGACAAGCGCCAGACGCCGGGCTTTTTCATTGGCCCTCGCCCAGATCGCCATGCCCGCTGCGTCGTCGCGATCCTCCGCAATCGCGTACTGTTTGTCCGCGTGTTCTCGCAGCTCCCGCAGAACAGATCGGGCCTCGGATGTCTGGCCAACGACGGCCGGAACGGGATGTGAGTTTTCGAGGTTACCTCCACCGGGACTGAACTCCCCCCACCAGCGGGCAACAGTCACTATCGAGTCGGGTAGATCGCGAACGACCGCGTCTTGCCCCTTTCCGCGACGCAGCGTTTCGAGAATCAACATGCGGGCGAAGAAGCCGTTGGTGAGCATTTTGAGCGACAACGCATCGTAGTAGTGCCTCGGTATTGCCGTGCCGAAGATGCAGAGACTCGGCTGGTCGATTACTCCGTGCTGTTTGCCGGCCTTGACCCGCATCGGATAGACCGAGTTGCTGCTTGTATACATCTTCATAAGGACGTTCATGATGCCTTCGTGTCTCGCGTCTTTGGCCTGGTTGATTTTGGTCATCAGCCCGTCGATTTCGTCGGTCTGGAACAACACTGCCGGTTTGACGTACAGGCGGTCTTCGATCCCTTCACCGCTGGCAAACGAATCGCCAATGCACTCCGAATGGCCGGACTGCAGCAGAATCTTCTGGTTGACCTTTCGCGGGTAATCCTTGCCGGCACCTGAGTTGGCCAGGCCGAGGATGTAAAGATTGGTGCGATTGTCGGACTCGTCCCGAACTTTCCTTCCGGCGAGAAAGGCCTGTAGCGCGAGTGCCGCGCCAAACGCAAGGACAGGTTCGGGGTACGGGGCGGTGGCAAGCGTGTAGTCGATTACGTCAGCGATGAAGCCGGGCACGCGCAGCAGGATTTCGGGAATCGGGCCGGGATCGGGATACTTTTCGGACTCGCCTGGCTGCTCCTCGGAATACATCTGCTCCCAATGGTTCTCCGTCATTGCGACCGCAATTTGGTCCGGTTCATACCGGGCAACGCTGGCAGTGATTCGATCGACTTCGCGGTCTGAAATTGGTGGCGAACACCGATCGGCATTGGCACGGTGGATCGCCGCGCCAATTTCAGTTTGGCTCATGCCGACCCGTCGCATCGCGCCCGCCAGTTTGGCCAGAGTGGCGTTGCGCTGGCCAGACGGAATTGTGTTGGCGCTGGTTGCGAACCCGGCGGCAGGTGGCGAACGGAGGCCAGGCGTGCCCGGATTGTCGAGAAGATCTATGAGCCAGCAGGGCGGTTCGGGAAGCCTGTCCGGCCCGATGTCCAGTTCGCATCCTTCGAGCCAGCGATACGAACCATCAGCCCTTATGGATGGCGGAACGACGATGTAGCCTCCGTCGGTACGGGTATCGACCCGCGGAGCCAATTGGCTCACCGTGCAGGTCCACGTCTTTCCATCCGGTCGGCGGAAGATGTGATGCCTTCCGCCGCCGGGAGTGATGGAAGTTGGCGCGCCGATCAAATCCATTGCCAGATCCGGCTGGTCGGCGAGCCATGGATTCGGTGGGGCGTCGATATCGACAACCAGCAAACCGGCAGTTGCCAGTCCGATGCAGGCATTCGGACAACTGGCCCACCAATGTTCGATTTGCACGCTGTCGCATGTCGCGTCCTTGAAGCCATGCCGGGTCAGCGGCACCGGATTGGCCTCATTCGCACAAGGGAACACACGGAAACCCAGTTCGGCGTAACCGATCGCCGCTTCCAACATACAGTTCATATTTCAGTTCCTCCAAAGCTCGTCGGTTTTGAGCGGATCTGAATATTCACCTGCGTACAGCCTCAAGAACAATTGACCCTTATGAAACTCCAACTCGTATCGAAACACATGCCCGTTTTCGCACCAGAAATCCAGTGCGATGAGCGAGCCACGGGGTCCGCTTCCGCGATCGGTGACTGAAACGTTGGTTGATTCACGGCGGATGATCGTTTGGGTTTTGCCCTGTTCAACTGCGACCTGTTCAGGATGCACGTGGTCCATATCGCAAACCGGACAACAGAGTACGGCTTCATCACTGCCGAAATCCTGCACCTTCCAATGTTGCGGATACCTGATCAATTTCAGATTTTTCATACGCGATTCCTTAAAATGGGATTTCATCGTCGGCGTAGTCGAATGTGATTGCTGGTACAGCCTCGGGCTTTGGCTCCAGCTTGTAGCCAACGATGCGGTCGTACTTCTCACCGGCGATCGTTCGAATCGTGATCTTTCGTGCGTGCGCAACACCACCGCCGTTGGCGATCTCAACCGCCCGCTCGGCAGTGCCGGGAACTGGATCGGGTGACCGCTGTCGCCACCACGCAATCGCCTTCTCGCGCGCGTATCCTGTGTGCTCGAAACAGATGAACTCGCTCTGCCAATGATTGATTCCGAGTTGGTAGTCGACCCGCATCGACCTGGGTGAACCGGGTTTGGCGTCACGCTTCTGATGGACACTGCAAACAGTGTCCCGAACGTCGTATTCGATGTCGGTCAATTGGCCGGAGAGGATCCCTGCCTCGCTCGCCTTCGGCTCATGCTTCTTTCGTTCGGGAGGCGGGAACTGAAACCCGCAGTCCGGGCAGGTCGCATAGCCCGCGGCGATCACGGAGTTGCAGTTGGGGCATTCCTTCGCCGGTGCCTGCCCGTTGCCGTCGCGGGGCTTTTCGACAACGTTGATCTGGTCAACCGGCCCGTGCCGTAGCACGTTGCCACCGAAATCCAGAACCAGACAATTCTGTTTGCCCGGATGGAGGCGAAAACCTCGACCGCACATTTGATAAAAAAGTCCCGGAGACATCGTTGGCCGAATCAGCGCAACGCAATCAATATTGGGCGCGTCGAATCCGGTCGTCAGCACGTTGACGTTGACAAGGTATTTCAGTTGTCCGGACTTGAAGCGGGTCAGCAGCTCGTCCCGTTCGCCGCTACTGGTCTCACCGGTGACGAAACCGGCGTCGATGCCGTGGTTCTGCTTGAGCACATCGACAATGTGCTGGCCATGCCGAACGCCCGACGCGAATATCAAAACGGCTTTTCGGTCGTCGCAGTAGCCGACCGTTTCCGCACAGGCGGACGCCACCAGCTGGTGGTCGTCCATCAGGTTCTCGACCTCGTCGGCTACGAACTCGCCGGCCCGAACATGCAGCTGACTGAAATTGGCTTTGGTCGTGCCGGCCTTGGTAATCAGCGGACACAGGTAACCGTCCCGGATCAGTTCGCGGACCCCAACGTCATAACAAACATGGTTCAAAAAACCTTCGTCGGTGCAGATCGGCCCGGTCTTCATTCGAAACGGTGTGGCGGTGAATCCGACAATCCGCAGGTGAGGATTAATGGTGTATGCGTCGGCCAGAAACTGCCGATACATGCCCTCCCCGTCCAGGGGGATCATATGCGCCTCGTCAACGATCACCAGATCGAACGCATCCAGCTCACAGGCCCGGCGATAAACTGATTGAATGCCGGCAACGATGACTGAATGAGTCGTGTCGCGACGTCTGAGGCCGGCGCTGTAAACACCAAACTCCACTTCCGGACAAACGGCGCGAAGTTTGTCGGCCGTTTGTTCGAGCAGTTCCTTGACGTGCGCAAGGATCACAACCCGGCCGTTCCACAATCCGACTGCGTCTTTGCAAATCGAGGCCAACGCCGGAGTCTTACCCCCTGCTGTCGGAATTACGACACAGGGATTGTCGTCCCGATCGCGAAGGTGATCGTAAACGGCCTGCTTCGCCTGTTCCTGATAGGGTCTCAACGTAAGCATTCAGGCCTTCCGAATTCGTACCACTGTCTTGCCACCTTCCATCGGGCGGCACTTTTCGATTGAGAGTTTCACGATCTGGCTGTCGTCCTCGTAAACTCCGCCATGCTCCATGGCGTCACACAAGGCCTTGAGCAGGTTGTCTGCATCGCGTCTTCGCCTGTCTGGCGGATAGACACTGATTTCCACAACGAGGGGTCCGGCGATGGGCCGGACTCCCTGCGCTGCAAGGATTTGGCAAACCGCCGTACGGAACAGGCGACCCCCACGACTGATGAGCGTTCGGTTCCCGACCCGCCGCCAGTAATGGTTGCTGCTAGGTGGAAACGGCAGTTCCAACTCGATCATCGGCCTCGCCTCCACGGCGGCGCACTGCCGGCAGTGGCGGCGACTGCATTGGGAGCCGGCGACGCCTTGGCCGAAAACCCTTTAATTTCGTTGACGAGGTCGCCCGTATCGCCGCGCTTTTTGCACTTCACGTTCACCACTAGCGGCAGGTTATGAAGTTCCGTCGAGTCGTTGGGTGAAAGAACACCAACCGCCCGGCAAATCGCCGACAGTTCGGCGCGTGCGATTTGAACAGCAGTCCGGTTCGGATTGTCGAGGTTGAGCCAGGTCCAAAGCAGGCGGTTTTTATATTCGCCATCCAGAACCTGAAACGTGAGCTCGAGGTAACTGCCGGTCCCCGTTTTGGTCGGCTTCATCTCCGAACTGATTATCGCCGCGAGGTACTTGCCTGCGGGAATCGGATCAAAGTCGGTAACCGGGTCAATTTGAGTTGCGTCGAATCCGCGCAGATCAGCCATGGTGGAGTTCTCCTTCTGGAGCAGGGGTTGTGATTGCCGACATGAAGGCCGACCACGACAGTGGAAGCTCTTCGGCGATGGAATAACGGTTTTTGGCGATGCAGCTGGGACCGCCGACACAGCGCAGGATCCGCTCGCCGCCATCTTTGCCCAGCGCCGTGGCGATCGTTCGCTTGCGATTGAATCCGGACTCTTCGGTCTGGGTGCGGAACTTCCGGGTCGCGAACAGCACGGCGTCCGACCATTCGCAAACAAGCGCGGTGGCGTGTTTGTGCAGGCGCGGCGAGTAGCGGTCGTAGGCGGCCGCTTCGGGATCCTCGAACTTTTCGACCTTGGCGTGAGCGATGCCAACGACGATCATTCCCCGGTCCGAACGGAGCCGGTTCAGCAAATCGAGAACATGCCGCCAATGGGTCAGCGCCTGGGTGTAGCCCCGGGCATACCCGCCATCGACCTTTTCGATTGACGCAACCGAGTACTGCCGGCACAAATCGTCGAAGATCAGTCGCTCCAGCCAGTCCAGACTGTCGATCACGACGGTTTGGTAGTCATGTTTTTCGTTGATCAGTTCTGTCAACGCAGCCGTCACTTCATCGAACTTCGTGGCCAACGGAAAACGATTGCAGTCGATCTCTGACAGTCCGTCTTCGCATTGAACGAAGATCGGGGCCGGTGCCTCGGATGCGAATGTGGACTTGCCGACGCCTTCGGTTCCGTAAAGCACCATTCGCGGAGGCATCGATTGGCGACCATGCTGGATTTGGTTGAGCAAGCTCACGCTGCCGTCTCCTGGGGTTGTGGGTTTTCGTTCGTAACTCGTTCGATCCGAAAAGAGTCCGGACCAAACTCGCGAGTCATCAGTCCGGTAAACAGGCGATTCAGATCCCGGCCAACCGGTGTTCCCGCATCAATCGTGCAGGAGCAGTCGGCAGGATCCAGAAAATGGGCCACGTCGAGTCGGGTTTGCGGCTCGCCATGCAGCGATTCGCAGTTCCAGATTGCCATTAGCAAAGCCGACTCGATGTCCTCGGTCGTTACTTTTCTGATGAAGTGGTAGCGATAAAGTTCAGCGGTCATGTTTTGCTCCTGACATCGTGTTTGGCCCTATTGGTTAAATACACGGTTCGTCAGCGACCTGACGAGTTTCGATGGAGATATTTCTGAATCTCGTGATCTTCAAAGCGCTCGCGTATCTTTCGCAGCCACGAATTCAAAGTGGTTCGGGGTACATCCATGTCACGCGCAACTTGCGCGATCGAATCCTGTTTCAGTCTGCGGCAGAGTTCACGCTCGCGCGAATCGTCCAGTCGGTCGATGCAAACTGCAACGTCGATTGTCAGATCCACCAATTCGCGATCGCTGCGGGTAGACCGGCCACGTTTGGCCGGGGTTTCGTTCTCGCCAACAGTGGAAGCGAGTTCGACAAGTCCTTCGGCGTCCGTGCCAACGACCGTGTGGATGGACACTTCGCAGCGACATCTCCGTTTTTTGGCACGGCGGTTACGAATCATGTTGGAGACGTATCGCCGGACTGTTTTGGAAACGAACGCTTTCCATGCCGGATCATGTGGATCGGCCGCATCGAGATGTTTGGCCAGTTTCAGGTACAACTCCTGTTCTATGTCGTCCCGGTCCTGTCGTGGGAATCCATGTTTGCCGGCCAGGCTGCGGGCGCGTTTGCGCACAAAACCGCTGGTGAATTTGTCGATTTCCTGGTGAACTTTCATTTGGCCAATTCCAAACGGGGTGGTGTTTCCCGCCATGCCCGACGCACAGCGACACCCACCGCTGGAATTGCAGCAGCGCGCAGAAAAAAACCTGTGAAAGCGATTTGACTCGCCGGTTCACAGGTTGATTGGTTTCAGTTTGTCGTCTTGGTGAGCGTTCCGGGAACTACACGTTTTTCTTTTCTCTTTCGGCCCTTCGAATCTTGTCGATGGTCCATTGATGGGTGGGGTTGGCGCGGAGCCAGT